>FR898488.1:19129-20107 GCA_000437515.1 Acidiphilium sp. CAG:727
GCCCCCCGCCGATATGCCGGTAAGTAAACAATACCGCAGAGTGTCCGCGCCGTATTCGTCGATAATTACGAGAGGGTCTATACCGTTACCGAGCGATTTACTCATTTTTCTGCCCTGAGAATCTCTTACGATACCGTGAATGAGTACGTCCTTAAACGGAATTCTGCCGGTATGCTCTATACCGCTGAATATCATCCTCGCAACCCAGAAAAAAATTATATCGTAACCCGTAACCAAAACGTCGGTCGGATAGAAATATTTAAGATCTTCGGTTTCATCGGGATAACCGAGCGTAGAAAACGGCCACAACGCCGAACTGAACCAGGTATCGAGAACGTCGTTATCCTGACGGAATTTACGACATCCGCACTGCGGGCATACGGTCGGCTCTTCTTTGGCGACGACTAATTTACCACAATCTTCGCAATAATACGCGGGGATTCTGTGTCCCCACCAAAGTTGACGCGAAATACACCAATCTTTAATGTTTTCCATCCAGTTATAGTAAACTTTCGTAAACCTTGCCGGCGTAAATTTGATACTTTTTCTTCTTACGGCAGTAATCGCGGGCTTCGCAAGGGGTTCCATTTTTACGAACCATTGTTTCGAAACAGTCGGTTCGACCGTATCGTGGCAACGATAACAATGCCCTACGTTGTGAGCGTGCGGTTCGATCTTTTCCATATTGCCGAGAGCCTGCAAATCTTCTGTAATTTGTTTTCTGCACTCGTAACGTCCCATGCCGGCATATTTGCCCGCTTTATCGTTCATCTTACCGTCGTCGCCTATAACTCTTATAACCTCAAGGTTATGTCTTAAACCGACTTCAAAGTCGTTCGGATCGTGAGCCGGGGTAATTTTGACTGCGCCGGTACCAAACCCGACGTCTACGTATTCGTCCGCTATTAACGGAATTTCCCTGTTTACGATAGGCAGAATAAGAGTTTTCCCTACAAGCCCTTCGTATCTCGGATCTTT
>FR898488.1:20129-43734 GCA_000437515.1 Acidiphilium sp. CAG:727
TGGGGTTTACCGCACCGGCCGTATCGCCGAGCAGGGTTTCGGGTCTGGTGGTCGCAACGACTACGTATTCGTCGCTGTCTTTGAAATAATATCTGATATGCCAAAGGTTGGAAGCCTCTTCGGAATATTCGACTTCGGCGTCGGAAAGCGCCGTTTTACACGTCGGGCACCAATTTATTATTCTTTTACCTTGATATATAAGACCTTTGTCGTAAAGATTGACGAAGACTTCTTTTACCGCTTTGGAACATTTTTCGTCCATAGTGAACGCAAGACGAGACCAGTCGCAGGAAGCGCCGAGACTTTTTAACTGTTCGACTATTCTGCCGCCGTACTTTTCTTTCCATTCCCACGCCCGCTCGAGAAATTTTTCTCTGCCGATTTCTTCTTTCGTATACCCTTCGCTCTTAAGAAGGTCTACTACCTTCATTTCGGTAGCGATAGATGCGTGATCAGTTCCCGGCAGCCATAGAGCCTCGTAGCCCTGCATTCTCTTAAAACGAATGATGCTGTCCTGAATAGACTCGTCCAAAGCGTGCCCGATATGCAATTGCCCCGTTACGTTTGGCGGTGGGATAACGATAGTAAACGGAACTTTATCTTTATTCGGTTCGGCTTTGAAATAGCCGCCGTTTTCCCATTCTTCGTAAACGCGTTTTTCAAACTCTTTCGGATTGTATGTTTTCGACATCTCCATATTACGTTTCTCCGATTTTACAATTTGTGTTTTGTTAAAAATAGTAAAGTAGTAATATTATAATACTAAACTCGGGCAATGTCAAATAAAAGTCGGCAAACATATAATATTATTGTAATCGTCGGAGCAAAATTTCCGCATTTTACGGCAAGAAAGGCGACGACGAAATGCAAGGAGATTATATGAAAAAATTAATATCCGCGCTGATGGCGGCGGTATTTATGCTGCTTCCGATTTCGGCGTGCAAAAAAAACGACGGCGGACTGACGAAAGTACGGCTTAACGAAGTTACTCATTCGATATTTTACGCGCCTTTATACGTTGCGATCGAAAACGGATTTTTCGAAAACGAAGGTCTGCAAATTGAACTTACAAACGGCGGCGGAGCAGATAAAACCATGACCGCATTGCTGTCAAAAAGCGCCGATGTAGGGCTTATGGGCGTCGAGGCGACCATGTACGTTTATCTCGAAGGCAAAAAAGACTGCCCCAAAATAATAGGACAATTAACGAAGAGAGACGGTTCGTTTTTGATTTCGCGAATCGACGAGCCTGATTTTAAGTGGGAAAACTTAAAAGGAAAAGAGGTTCTTGCCGGACGCACGGGCGGAGTACCCGCGATGACGCTTGAATACGTAGTCAATAAACACGGTTTATTCGACGGACAGAACGTGAACTTAAATCACGACGTCGCTTTTAATCTGATGGGACCCGCATTCGAAGGCGGCACCGGAGATTACACTACTCTGTTCGAACCCACCGCTAGCGAATATCAAAGAGCGGGCAAAGGTTATATCGTTGCGAGCGTAGGCGAAGAGAGCGGAGAAATACCCTACACCGCCTTTACGGCGCTGAACAGTTACGTGAACAAAAACAAAGAAACCGTGAAAAAATTTATCCGCGCGATTTATAAAGCGATGGAATACCTGCAAACGACCGACGAAGACACGGTCGCCGAAAGCATTTTGAAACAGTTCCCCGGAACGAGCAAACAATCCGTTGCCGATTCGATAAGAAGTTATAAACGAATAGACGCATGGACTACCCGCCTTGCCATGAACGAAAACGCATTCAATAATCTGCAAACCGTTATGGAAAATGCTAAAGAACTGAAAAAACGAGTAGAATACGGCGCAATAACGGAAAACGCTTACGCAAACGGCGTTTACGACGAACTTTACAAAGTGAAATAACGAACAGAGGTTACTACGGATGAAAGAATCGGTAAAACTGAATAGAATATCTTTAACCTACCAGACTCCGGAAACGGAGATAAAAGCGCTTGAAAACGTATCTTTCACCGTACACGAAGGAGAATTCGTTTCCGTAATCGGTCCGTCCGGTTGCGGAAAAACAAGCGTACTTTCTATAATTGCGGGACTTATAAAACCGAGCAGCGGCGAATTGATATTCGGCGGCAATTCGAAAACGTCCGATTCGTCTATCGGTTATATGCTTCAAAAAGACGAACTATTCCCTTGGAGAACGATTGAAGGCAACGCTTATCTTCCGCTTGAAATAAAACGCGACAAAGACGAAAAACATCGCAAAATCGTTGAAAAACTCTTAAAAAAATATAATTTATGGGAATTCAGAAAATCTTACCCGCACGAACTTTCCGGCGGCATGCGACAACGAGCCGCCCTTATAAGAACGCTCGCCGGCTCGCCCGGACTTTTACTTTTAGACGAGCCGTTTTCGGCTCTCGATTATCAGACGAGATTAGCGGTATGCGACGACGTTTACGATATAATCAAAAGCGAACGAAAAACGGCTATTCTCGTAACTCACGACATATCGGAAGCGATTGCGACTTCGGATAAAATAGTCGTACTTTCCGCCCGTCCGTCAAAAGTCGTAAATATACACGATATAGACACAGATAAATCGCTTACACCGTTAAAACGCAGAGAAGAAGCAGGTTTTTCAAAGTGGTTTGAAAGACTTTGGAGGGAACTTAACGATGAAAAAAAATAAAACCGATTTTTCGAGAGAACATTTGCTTTTCGTTAAAAAAAGAAGGCAAAATACTATATTCATACACGCCGTAAGAATCGCCGTTTTGATTATATTTTTCACTTTATGGGAATTGGCGGCTAAATTCGAGTTGATTGACAGTTTTTTAATGAGTTCGCCTTCGAGAATAGTAATAACTATTAAAGATTTAATCAAAAACGGCGATTTATGGAAGCATATCGGTACTACTCTTTACGAAACTTTTGCCGGATTTGCGATTGCAACTATTATCGGAACGGCAGTTGCGATACTCCTATGGTGGTCCGAAACCTTACGAAAAATAGCGGAACCGTATATAATCGTACTTAATTCATTGCCTAAAATCGCGTTAGGTCCGATAATTATCGTGTGGTTCGGAAGCGGTATGAAATCCATAGTCTTTATGGCTGTAATCATAACCGTAATAGTAACCACGATAACTATGCAAAACGGATTTCTCGCGACCGAAGAAGGGAAAATAATGTTGATGAAATCTTTGGGCGCGAATAAATTTCAGATTTTGACGAAACTCGTGCTCCCCTGTTCTCTGCCGACTTTCATATCGTGTTTGAAGATAAACGTCGGCATGGCGTGGATAGGATCGATTATGGGCGAATATCTTACCTCGCGCCAAGGAATCGGATACTTAATAGTGTACGGGGGACAGGTTTTCAAACTCGATCTGGTAATGGCAAGCACCGTAATATTATGCGCGTTGGCAGGGCTGATGTATGCGATAGTAGCCGTTTTTGAAAAAATAGCAACAAAAAGATCAGAAAAGAAATAATTATAAAAACAATGATAATATCGTTAGATAATATCGTTAATTTTTATAATTTTTACGAAAAACGGTATATATAAAAGCGACGCATACGATTTACCGCATACGTCGCTTTTATATTAAATTTAATTTCTTATTTCAATGTAATTTCTTATAGATATAATCGTTTTTATATTTCGCGTCGTCGTCAATCTCGCCGCCGAGTTCTTCGATTGCAAGTTTGATTTCTTTATAATCGAGATACGAGAGAGATGAACGTCTGATAGTCGAAAGCAAAACGTCGAGCGCCCGTTCATCGCCGTACTTACCGAGATATTCCGCGTTTACCGAATAATCATTCGGATTATCTTCGAAGTTTTTTACGAGTAAACGGTAAACCCTGTCGTCGGGCGAACAAGCAGATAAAATCTCGACGAAATATTTTTTCGCCTTATTCGAATTTCCGAAGTTATCGAGTATATCTTCTTTTACCTCGTCCGCGTCGTCTTTAAGAATTTCCGTTATGGTTTCGGCAAGACTGTCGCCGCAATCGTCGCCCGAAAGCGCAGCGACCAATACTCCGTAGTTTTCTCTGATCCTTTTATCGAATCTTATTACGTTAAGACAATAAGTCGCCAACTCGTCGCCGCTATTTTCGCCTATACATTTAAGTAAGCCGGTAAACACACCTTCCCTGCGAGAAAGTTCGTCGCAAAGGAAATCCGAAACGGAAACCCCGCGCGAAACGCAATCTTTAAGACAATCGATAAGTTCTTCATCGGTTAAATCCGCAAAATAGCGTTCGGGCGATTTTCCGCTTAACTCTTTGAGCGGAGTCTTGCCGAATTCGTTATAAACTTCACCGACTTTATTTTCAAGTTCGTCTTCCGTAAATTTACCGCTGTTTTTAATTATATAATTTCTGAAATAATTTTCGAATAAAGAATCGATATCTATCATACTTTACCTTCGTCGGCATAACTTAACAATTCGTCGACGTTTTCCTTTTTAGCATTGAAAAACTTATACAACATTTTCTTCGCATTGGCACTCGTTTTAACCGCGTCGGAATATACGAATATCGCGCAAGCCAAAGAACAAACGTCTTTCGCTTTGGTTATCGCTTTATTTCTTATAAGTATACGCTGAAAATTTTCTGCGCCGCCGTACAGTTTGGAATAATCGCAATCGAAAAGCATCGTACACAAACCTAAAGCGTACGAATACGCGGCGGTAAACTGCTCGTATCCTCTCTGGGCAAAGCACGGCATATCGATTATTATTTTTTTGAAATATCCGTTGTAGGTCATACCGATTTCGCCGTAAAATCCGAAATCGCATAGCATAGAAACGTATTTACGTTTGATCTCGCCGCTTAACTTTCCCAAAACGAGTTTCTTTGAAAGATATCTCTTGAAAGTTTCGCCGTTCTGCACGCAAATCAATCCCGCAGCGGTTTGTAACGCGGTATCTTCGCTTGCAATCGCCCAATCGACGTATTCGCGGACGGTATCCGCCCCGACGTCGCCTATTTTAATTTCTCTCCTGAATAATCGCAACAAAACCGAAAGCCTTTCCTCCGCGACGTCTGTCGGAATATCGAAAGAAACGCCTATTTTTTTTATTTCGACTTTTCCGCTTTCGGCTTTGTCCGCTAATTTTTTATAATATAAAGCATTGGGATTAAGCGTATATACGTACTCTTTTGCAAATAATTCTCTCGCGCGCGAATAATCGCCGCGGTTATATTCGATTACGCCTTTTAAGTGCAATAATCCCCTTTCAAACGGAAATTCGGGCAAATATTTATCAAGTAATTTAACTGCGGATTCCTCGTCTTCATAATCGTATAATGTTGCGACCTGCATATATCTTTCGTCGCTTCCTTCCGTTGCGGACGCTGCGATTTTGCCTAAATATTCCCTGCACTTTTCATCGTCGCAGAGCGTCGAATATAAGTATACGGGAAGAGTCATTTCACGGACGGTTATTTTATCGCCCAATTCAGCCAAAGCAAGTTCCAAATCTTTTTTTGCCGCTTCGTTGTCGTTCAACGAAAATTCCGCATAAGATTTTTCCCAAAGAGCGTCTCCTTTGATAGAGTTATATTCCGCAGCCTTTTCGGCATTTTTAACGGCTTTTTCGTACTCGGCGCCCGCATTGCATTTTCTCGCCGCTTCAAGATATTCTTCGTATTTCGATTTGCCGTCGGCAGAATACGCAATATGAAATTGCGAACGAAAATCGTCGTCGTATTCTTCGCGGTCATTCATAAATTCGTCTAAAACGTCGTTATACAGGCACGATTCTGCGCCCGGACACTCAAATTGTCTGTCAAAGTAATAAGTTGCCTTCTCTCTGTCGCCCTTGAAATAATAATTCGCGCCCAGACCGTTGAATCCGTCGGCGTAATACTCTTCCGGCGCAGACGAAAGAAATTCGTTCCATTTATCTATCGCAAGATCGTAAAAACCCATTTCGGAATAAATATCCGCCATATGCGCGTAGGCGTTGCGACTGCAATTTTTGCGTTTCGTGTAAAAATATAAAGCGTAAAGCGCGGCGGAGTAATCACCTTCGTCGCACTTCTTATTCGCATAAGCCGAAATTTCGTCAAGCGTCTTCTTAAATTGTATTACGTTCGTCTTTTTTTCGCTCATTTATCCTGTGTACCGAAAAGTCTGTCGACGTCTTCCGCCGTGTAAATGTACTTGCGATTGCAAAACTCGCAACCGACTTCGACTTTTCCTTCTTTTTCGACGGTATCTAAAAATTCGTCCTTTCCGAGCGAAATCAATACTTTATCTATATAACTTTGAGAACAATTGCATTTATAGTAAGTTTCGGTTTCCGTAAACGCATACTCGGGAAAGTATTTTTTACATACTCCGTCGCCGCCGTCGTCGCTTATTTTAAGGCTTATATCGTCAAAGCAATTTATAAGACATTCCGCCTTCGTAAGGTCTTCTTCCGGGCAATCAGGTAAAGGCTGAACGATTACAGCCCCTGCCCCCGAGCAAAGACCGTCTTTCCCGATAAGAACGCCTATCGCCATAGCCGTAGGCTGTTGTTCGCTGTAAGCGTAGTAAGCCGTAAAATCTTCGGCTATTTCTCCGCTGATAAGTCTGCACCTGCCGACGTAAGGCTCTTTCATTCCCAAATCTTTTACGACCGTTATATATCCGTTTTTACCGACGACCGCCGAAACGTCCAATTTACCGTTCTTTTTAAGCGGAGCGTCAACCTGCGGATTATAAATACACCCTCTGACGTTTCCGTTAGCGTTACCGGCAGTAACGATTTTACCGCCGAGTCCTCCGCCGTCAATCGTAACGGAAAGTTTGGAATTTTCATCTTTAAGACACGACGCCATAAACGCCGTAGCGGTTAAAGTTCTGCCGAGAGCCGCCGCGCATACGGGCGATAAACCGTGAATTTTTATCGCTTCGTTTACGACGTCGGTCGTATCGAGCACCGCAAGCGAAATGCGATTATCGAAAATCAGCGTTTTATAAATTTTACCCATTTTATTTTTTGTTTTTCTTTCTGTCTTTTATATCCGACGCTTCGTTCGCTTCGGCGTCTTTACCCTTTTTAGGATCGTCGGCGGAATTCATAAGTTCGTCGATAGTCGGAGCAATATCGCCGCTGTGTTCTTCGACGTATTTGTCGCTGTCTTCACGCATCGCGCGCTTCGTCGCTTCGAGTTTTTCAAGGTCGGCTCTCGTGAAACTGGTCGGGAGTTCGTATATTTCGATCTCGGAGTCGGTAATCGGCTTGACGGGTTTCGAAACGAGTTTCGACCTCTCGATAACCTCCGCCTCTCCGTCGGTCTGCTCTTCGGTCTGAGGTTTATATATACCTCTGTTCTTCTTCGCTCCGGGAACTTTATCGTTGATATACGTATCGAAAACCCAATGAGAATAGTCCGTCCAGATAAGCATAAACAGGGAGAATCCCCATATTACGACGATAAACCCGAATATAACGAGAAGAATCGGCATCGACTTGCCGAGCCACATTAAAAAGAAGAAAAGCGCGGCAAACGCAATAAAGAAAACGTTGGTGGGAATGAGCGCAATCGAAAGTATGAAAGAGTTTCTTATAAGTTTAAGAAAACTCATTTTGTAGGTCACTCCCAACGTAACCATATACATAACCATCATCGTGACTATCGCTATTATCACGTAAGACAAAACCTGCGCTATTATAAGCAACCATCTTATCCCCTGACCTGTCGACAGCATGAGCGAAACCATATTTATAGACAGCGTAGATAACGCAATCATCACGAAATAAAATAAAAGCGAGAACAAAACCGTAAAAAAGTTTTGCTTGATCCCCTTCCAGAAATCGGAAGCGATCATAACTCCTTCCGCCCACACCATGTTTCGCATAACGTAAAACCCGCCCGAAACGCCTATCGCAAGAAAGAGTATACCGATAAGGGCTATAAGGAAAAATCTGAAGTTGATCGATAAAGTTATCTGCGCTTCCAGACCGACTGTGGCGGGATAAACGGGATAACCCGACAAATTGGCGGTTATCGGCGAGGCGACGACCTGAGCCGTTTTATACACGTACCTTAACACGAAAATCGCGATGAGCGGCAACGCGCATAACAAAGTCAACAAATTCAACCAGAATAATTTGCCTTTGTTCGTTTTGAATACGTCCCAACCGAGACTCCACCTGTTGGTAGGAAGCGTAGAACGCGCGTATGATTCCGATCTCTCGGGACCTTCTATCATTCTTGCAATAAAGCCTTTTTTTGCCATTATTTTACCTGCATAATAAATTTTATCGACTATATAATATACTATAAAATAAATATATGCAAACGAATTTTACTCCGTTTGTCCGAAAATTGGAAATTTTTCTCGCAATAAGGCTTAATATATGAAAAAAACGATATTCGAAGGAGTCGCCACCGCCCTTTACACACCCTTTAATCCTATAAATAAATCCGTTGATTACGGTGCGTTTTCCCGCTTGATTAACAGACAATTATCGGCTAACGTAAACGCTTTGGTCGTACTCGGAACGACGGGAGAAGCGGCAACGATAACCGAGGAAGAAAGACGTGAAATTATAAAGTTCTGCGTGAAAGAAGTAAACGGACGAATACCGTTAATAGTCGGAAGCGGAAGCAACTGCACCGCGACTGCCGTTAAATTTTCGCGGGAAGCGGAAGAATCAGGCGCAGACGGACTGCTCGTGGTAACGCCATATTACAACAAGTGCAACGACGACGGATTATACGCGCATTATTCGGCTGGGGCAAAATCAACTTCTTTACCGATAATCGTATATAACGTGCCCACGAGAACGGGGTTTAACGTGAAACCTATCGTTTACAGAAAACTTGCCGAGATAGATAACGTGGTTGCAATAAAAGAAGCGAATTGTTGCGACGAACAGTTAAACGGAGTACTGGATAACGTAAAAGATATACTTGCAGTATATTGCGGCTCTGACGATAAGTTAATCGACGTTTTGCGGCGCGGCGGCAAAGGAACGATATCGGTTGCGTCAAACATAATACCAAGTAAAATCGTTGATTATATAGGCGATTTTGAAAATTATTTCAAAACTGGATTTTACAAGGAAATAGTAAATATCTTGCAATCCGACGTAAACCCTATTCCGCTTAAATATATGGTAAAACTACTATATAACGAAGGCTACGGACTAAGATTACCGCTGACGGAAGCAAAAAACGAAGTTAAAGAGGCTATATATAAAATACATCAAAAAACGGCAGGTAAAATAAAATGATTATTGCTATAAGCGGTATAAACGGTAAAATGGGCAACGAAATTTATAAAGAGGCTAAATTATGCAAACATTCCGTTATATGCGGAGTAGACGTAAAACCAGTCGGTGAATTTGATTGCCCCGTCTATAAAAATTTTGAAGAGATACGCGCTCTTTGCGACGTGATTATCGATTTTTCTTCCCCCGCTAATTTATCTTCCCTATTACTCTTCGCAACCCAAAACGGAATCCCTATCGTAATAGGCACGACCGGATATTCCGACGAGCAGGAAAATCAAATTTTATCCGCGAGCGAAATAATACCCGTATTCAAATCTGACAACTTTTCGCCCGGAATATTCGCCATGCAAAAAGCAATCGAAGAAATTGTAAAATATATATCCGATTACGATATAGAAATTACGGAAGCGCACCACAACAAAAAAATCGACTCCCCTTCGGGAACCGCGAAACAAATTATAAAGACGATACGAAATTCGCTGAATAAAGAAATGAATTTGAAGTACGGAAGAATCGGAAAAGAAAAAAGACAACCAAATGAAATAGGCGTACACTCTGTGCGTGGCGGAGGCATTACGGGAATACACGAGATTTCTTTTTTCGGTGAGAAAGAGTATCTTTCGATAAAACACGTTGCGCTCGACAAATCCGTTTTTGCGGAAGGCGCGATAAAAGCCGCAGAGTTTATAATATCTCAACCCCGCGGCTTGTATAACTTCGATAATTTATTTAATTATGTAAATAATAATCAAGAAACTCATTAACAATCGAATCAATCGTATCTATTGACTTAAAACCGATCTGCTTGATTTTGGTAGTATCCAACCCGAACTTTATGGTTGGTAAATATTTAGATTCGCTTTTATTTTCAATTTTAATGGCAAGATTCGTTCCGAGAATAAATTTTTCCGCCAGTTCGTAAATCGAACAATACGAATTATCGCTCGCAATATTATACGCATTCATATTCTCACCGTTCAATAATACCGTGAGTATGCCGGTAACGGCGTCGTTAAGCGAGCAATACGATCTTTTGGTTTCGCCTTTCGTCGATAAAATTATATCCTTACGTTGTAATATCGCTTTGGCAAATTGCGAAAAAACTCTGTTATCTTCTTTACTGACACCGGGACCGAAAGTTTGACAAAGTCGTGCTATTTTAACCGGAATACCGTACTCGGCGCTATACGCGACGCATAAATTCTCAAGAATCTTTTTCCCTTCCGCATAACTGTTTCTTATCTTCGTGCAGTCTAACGGATAATAATCGGTTTCACTTAAAAACTTATCTTCAAGGCAAATACCGTATACTTCCATAGAAGATAAAAAAACCATACTCTTAACCTTTTTTTGTCCGGCAAAAGCCATTAAGTTATTTAATCCGATTATCGGTAAATTAATGGTTTCGACAGGATTGGAAATAAAATATGCGGAATCAGTAGGACTTGCCGCGTGAATTATATAATCGACTTTACCGTCAATATCGTAACTACTATTAAAATCACAATAATACCATTCGACGTCATTGTAAAACGAAGTTAATGCCGCCTTATTTTTTGTTCTGGCTATCGCAAGGACTTTAATATTCAAATTGTTTCGCTCGGATAAACGGAGTAAAAATTCAATAACGGATTTTCCGATAAGTCCCGTCGAGCCGGTAACCGCTACTCGGCAATCCCTTAATTTTTTGATATGATTTACCGCTTCAAAAGTTTTTTCGTTGAATACCATATTATTCGCTCCTGATTTGTTTATATTCTTCGGCATCCAACATAGCCTTAAACATATAAAAATCAATCGGGGTTGTAACCTTGATATTATAGGCGGGACCTTGAACGGTATGGATTTTGTATCCGTAATAACTCATCAACATAGACGAATCGATAAAGTTAGTTAATCCTTCCGAATTAGCCTTGATATGAGCGTCGTATATGTCTTTTACGAAAAATGACTGCGGCGCCCTCCCGAGGTAACATTTACTTCTGTCCAAAACCGAATCGACGTCGTTATTATTACCCATTATTAAAACGGTTTCAATCGATTTTGCAACCGTAACGCAAGTTCCGAATTTTTTTACGCATCCGATATTATCGTCGATTGTAGTTTGTTCGATAAGAGGACGCACGCCGTCATGAATCAAAACGACGTCGTCGTCGTTTTCGGATAACGTTTTAATGACCTGCAACCCGTTCCAAATCGACTCTTGTCCTGTCTTCCCTCCCTGCACGATCTTTACAACTTTTGATAACTTATATTGTTCTTTAAGAGAAAACATGAAGTCGATATAATCTTTTACGCATACGACGACTATTCCGTCGATATTCGCATTTTTTTCAAAATGCTCTATCGTATGAACGATAATTTCTTTGTTATGCACTTTCAAAAATTGCTTCGGCAGCGATACGGTATTCATTCGTTGACCCGTGCCACCCGCAAATATTAAAGCGTAATTCATTTATACCCCTTTAATATATTACTATATTTTAAGAATAACTTCTTTTTATTTTTTATAGCTAAATATTCATCTATTAAATTCGCTATTTGCATTGAAGATCCACTATTCATTAGTGCACCTAATTTCTTAAAAAATGCCCTTAGAGACATGTTATACGATTCTTCATTAAAATTAAGTATTAAACCCTCCAATTCGTCGTTGTTTTTTGCATATGGGTAAGGATATTTATCAAACGAAAAATACGTATCCCTATCATTCAAATACTCGTCTAAATCTGAAACAAATCTGAATACCGGTTGTTTTTTTAAGCAAAAATCATAATTAACAGAAGAATAGTCCCCTATAAGAAGAGCTGAGGCAGCCATTAACTCCTGCATATCGGGATAAGCAGTAGAATTTATAACCTTATCATTATAAATAATCCCACCTTCAACACTTGCAACATTGGGATGTAAATGAACGAGCATTATAAATTTTTTATTAAACCGCTTTTCAATGGCATTTATAATCCTGTCAAAATCTATGTTATACGCGCCGAACGAGAAATCTGCCCTGAATGTGGGAGCATATAAAACAAATTCGTAGTCTTCGTTCAGATTGAAGTATTCACAAACTTTTTTCTTATATTTTGAAGTGTCCCCAAGTAAGATGTCGTATCTGGGATAACCGCACTCCAATACATACCCCTTGTACCAAAACGATTTATGATATAAATTAGTCATAAATCGACTCTCAGATATCATTATATCTGTATGTATTGAATCACGTCTTGCCATTTTCAAATAACTGCGGGATAACTTTTCGATAACGTCAGCTTCACATCGCTTTTGCGCCCCGCCACCATGCCACGTTTGAATATATAATTGACTTTTTTTCTTGAAAATGAAGTCAGAACGACAATTATTTACCCATACAGCGGACGTTGCAATATAAAATATAGCGCCAAACCCATATTTTACCCCTTTTACTCCGCTCGGCAATGATTTTGCTTCTTTCTCGTTTTTTACAAGCCAAAGTAAATCATAACCTTTATCACGTAATGCTTCACATATATATTTGGGGTTGTCGCCATACCCCCTACCGTAAAAGGAACAGAATAATATTCGATTTTTCTTAACCGGTAACAAAAGAGATATAAACCAAAGTACTCTTCTGATGACCGCTTTAAGTATTCTTTTAATCATTTAACGGTTACGCCTTTTACTTCTTTCGTTTATTTTATAATACAATTTAGGGGATAACCAATATAACACTGCTTTCAAACGAGTGCGGTATTTATAAGCATTGTGAAAAACGAATTTTTTATGAACGTAAGTATTACCATATTGATATAGCGCCCCAACTTGAAACATATTCAAATATTTTTGCGACAGAGAATCTTTCAATAATTTTTTCAGTTTGTAATTGTCTAGCGAATTATATATTTTTTCTAATTCTAAACAAGTATTATATAAGTCGATTGCATTCTTACGCTTATCAGGTTTTGTTGTAATTGAAGAAGGTCGAATTATATAGTGATAAAAAAACACCCCAGAATAAACTACAGTATTTGCCTTTAAGAAGCACCTCGGAGTAAATTGCTCATCTTCATGTAAGATACCGAATTTGAAATTCAAACCATTATCTCTCAGAAACTCCCTTCTATATACGTTGAGCCATACCGCCATCGATGCCAATTCCGCCGACAAAGCGCGTAGAAGATAGGCTTCACCTGTCATAACATCTTCTGTAACTACATGTGTTAAATTACATTTACCGCCTTCTACATATGCGTCTCCAATTATAATATCGTATGATTTCTCAATGTAAGGTAAGAATTTGTCGCAAGCGTCGGTATCAATATAATCGTCTGAATCGACAAAAATAACGTAATTGCCCGTTGCAGCTTCTAATCCTTTATTCCTTGCATCTGATAATCCACCGTTTTCCTTATGGATAACTTTTACTCTCGAATCAATTTGAGCATATTCATCGCAGATTGCCGAACTATCGTCTTTACTTCCGTCGTCGACCAATATTATCTCAATATCTTTAAAAGTTTGAGTGATTAAAGAAGACAAACAACGACGCAGATATTCACTTACATTGTAAACGGGTACGATAATAGAAAAAACCGCCCCTTCGTTCATATCATTACTCATCTCATCAACTCCAATAGCGCAAATCACTTCTTTATAAACTCATAATAAGTGATATTATTTCTAAAATTCTTAAAGCCGATTCGGGCAAGTTTTAGTCCGTTTTTATACGATTTTTTATCGGCAAAATACATTCTTTTATTTTTAATCAACAACAATTTACACAAAACCAAACCGCACTTTTTCGATAATGCAGAAAAAAGCGCGCCTTTATCGTAAAAATACTTATCGTTATAGCCGTTAAACCACGTAGACGTCCCCTGATCGACGCTTGCGATGTTAGCAGGATAAACGTAGACTTTTAATTTACGTTTTAATAAATCGGTAATGAAAAGCGTGTCTTCACCCGAAGAATAGGCGGTTCCTCCTCCGAACTGCGTATGAAATAAAATATTCTCTCTTTTTACAGACTTATTCTTTACCGTAAGCCTAACGGCTCCGTAATTCAGTGCGTTTAACAACTTTACTTTTGATATCTTTTTCACATCTCTTCGTCCGACGTCTTGACCGATAGTCGTAATATTAAATATTATTGCGTCGGCATCGGGCAATTCTTTATACGCTTTTTCGACTATTTGGGGGTATCCGTCCACAAATACCTCGTCTTCATCGGCAAACATTAAAATATCGCCTTCAGCACGTAATAATGCGTTGTTACGGTTCAATCCGACTCCCTTTTCGGAAAAATTGAGATATTTTATCTCATTACCATCGTAACTCGTTACCCCAATCGAATTACGATTACATTGATTGCCGATTATCGCGGGCGTTTGCAAATTCATTTTTTGCGGTAAAGAGTAATCATTCTGTTCCATTGCCGCAACCAAAACTTGAATATTCACAATCTATCACAATCTCCAATACGTCATACCGGATTCTTTCAGCTCTTTCACGGAGTAGATTCCCTTTACGTCGATAAGTACTTTTTCATTATCGGGTAAAGGTTTATACATTGATTTAATGTCTAATAAATTCAACTCCTTAAACTCGTTATGAGCGACGGCTACGATAATACAATCTACGTCTTTCACCATGCTAATCGGAGTCAATTTTATACCGTATTCGTGCATAGCGTCACGTTCGCACGCCCAAGGATCAACAACTATCGGCTCGATATCATATTCATTAAGCCTTTTAACAATATCGTCAACCTTGCTATTCCTCGTATCTGGACAATTTTCCTTAAAAGTAAGTCCTAAAATCGCAACTTTAGACCTTTTAGGCGCCTGTCCGACTTTAATCATTTCTTTAACGGTAGCATCCGCAATATATCTTCCCATACTATCGTTGACTATACGGCCATTCAATATTATCTGACTGTGATAACCAAGTTTTTCCGCCTCATAAGTAAAATAATAAGGGTCTACACCTATGCAATGCCCACCGACAAGTCCGGGGCGGAAACCTAAAGCGTTCCACTTCGTATTCATGCCGTCGATTACTTCATTGGTATCGATATCCATACGATCGAAAACCATTGCAAGTTCGTTCATAAAAGCAATGTTTATATCTCTTTGGCTGTTTTCGACCACTTTGACCGCTTCTGCGGTTCTTATATTTGAAACGGAATGAGTTCCGACCTCGATTACGATATCATATACATTTTTAATCTCTTCCAAAGAATCTGCATCCATACCAGAAACTATTTTGTGGATATTTTCAAGGCGATGTACTTTATCTCCCGGGTTTATTCTTTCAGGAGAATAGCCTATTTTGAAATCAACTCCGCATTTTAAGCCGGATTCTTTTTCCAAAATTGGTATACAAACGTCCTCTGTACAACCCGGATAAACCGTGGATTCATACACCACTATTGATCCTTTCGTAAGATTTCTGCCGAGAATTTGAGAAGCACCGATTACGGGCGTTAGATCCGGCGTATGGTCGGTATTGACAGGAGTAGGAACTGCCACGATGTGGAATTTCGCTTCGCGAAGTTTAGTTTCGTCGGCAGTAAATTCAACCGAAGTATTTTTAATCGCCTCATCTCCGACTTCTTTCGTCGGGTCGATACCAGATTTGTACAGTTCGATTTTTTCTTTATTCAAATCGTAGCCGATAACTTTAATTCTTTTTTTTGCAAAGGCAACGGCTATCGGCATACCGACGTAACCAAGACCGATTAACGAAAGTTTTTCTTCATTTCTTAACAGTTTATTATATAATGTCATACGAACCTCCATAGCGTTCGTTAAATTTTTTTATTAACGTAATTACCCTTTCGAAACTTTTTTGAAAATAGTTTTCCGATTCCGAGTAATGAACCAATTCCATACGAAATGTGAAATATCGGAAACAGAATCAGAAGAGCAAAAAATTCGCTTACTTTACTTGCTTGTTTTGCCGAAAATATAATATCGAGTAACAAATATAAGCTCATTTCGGCAGCCAGGCAATGCCAAAATATCGGCACCACAAATCCGAGCCCTCCGAGTAAAATTATCGACATTACGAACAGAAGCGGAATAAAATGCCTTAACCCCATTGAGCCGGGGCAAAGTTTCATCGTGATTACGTTCCACATTCCGTTCTTTATTGCCATAGAAGAAATTCCTTTTATGGAATCTCTACAATAATAGGATAAATGAATGTCGTCGGACAGATATATCTTACCGCCGTTTTTCCTTATCCTGAAATTCATTTCGTTATCTTGGTTTCTTACCAACCTTTCATCATAACCGCCATATTTCGAAAACACCTCGCGTTTGAATGCACCGAACGGAACGGTATCTACGTAACCGCTTTTGCCGTTAGTTCTGAATTGAGAGTTTCCCACTCCGAATTTAGAGCCTAACATTTTAGCAATAGAGTTACCAATAAACCCGTTAGCCTTAGTAGTTGCAACACCGCCCACGTTTTCCGAATTGATATTTTCCAGATAATAAACGCATTTAGAAATATAATCGTTAGCGTAGTCTGCATGCGCGTCGAGTCTGACTATATATTTACCGCAAGAAGCCGCAATTCCTATATTCATTGCGCAAGGGACTATTTTTTTGGGGTTTTCGAGAATTTTAATCAAATCGGGATACTTTTGACGATATGATTCCAATATCTCTACGGTTCTATCTTTCGATCCGCCGTCAACAAAAATCCATTCGACATTTTCCATCGGATAGTCTTGCATAAACAAAGAATCAACGCATTTTTTTATGTACTTTTCTTCGTTGTATATCGGCATTATAACCGATACTTCTATCGTTTCATCCATATAAAATTATTTTTCGTCTTCAGTCGCGACGTAGTCGCCTTCGTAATTTTTACCCAAAACCGCGAAAACGGTCATAAACATAGTTTTGATATCTCGCCAAAAACCGTAGTTTTTAATCTCTTTAAGATTATAATACATCTTCGCGGGCAAAATCTTTTCGACGTAAGTTTTATCCGTATCTTCCGCTCCGCTTAAAAGTTCGGCTTCGTCTTTATAGTAAATACTCGCAAGACTCGTTACGCCGGCAGGCAACAAAAGAGTCGCTTTCATTTCGGGCGTATACTCGCTTACGTATTTAGGGACTTCCGGGCGCGTACCGACGAATGTCATAGTTCCTCGGAATATATCTATAAGTTGGCAAATCTCGTCCAAACGGAACTTCCGTATAAACTTGCCGACTTTCGTAACCCGCGAATCGTGGTCTACGGTAACTTGCGAACCTTTATCTGCGTTTTGCACCATCGACCTGAATTTGAATATTCTGAAATGTTTTCCGTATTGCGTAACCCTTTCCTGACGGTAAAATACGGGACCTTTACTGTCTGTTTTTATCGCTATCGCCAGAATCAGAAACAAAGGCGACAGAATTATAAGCATAATAGCCGAAACGAAAATATCGAAAATTCTCTTCCAGAACAGCGAAAATCTTTTTTTACGAAGAACGTCGTAATATTCCCGCACTTCTTCGGTTTGCATATCGGCAGGCAGTTTTTCCCACTTAACAAGACGCATTAAAGATACTCCCGCAAAATATCCGTAAAATTATCGATTACGTATTCGACTTCTTCGTCCGTAAGACATGTATGAAGCGGAAGCGTAATTTCGTGTGCAAAATGATTATAAGCGTTAGGATAATCTTTTATATCGAATCCGAGATTTTTATAAGCGGTATGCATCGGAAGCGGCTTATAATGCACGTTGCAGGCGATTTCCCTTTCAGCCATTTTGTTGATAATTTCTCCGCGTTGTTCGTACGAGACGTTCGGAATTTCCGTAATATACAAATGCCCCGAAGATTCGTGTTCGTCGGTATAATGCGGCAAAACTTTTACGCCGAGCGGTTTCAACGCCCTGTCGTATCTTTCGATAATATCTCTGCGGCGTTTAAGCATACCCGGATAGCGTACGAATTGTTTAAGCCCTATTGCGGCAACCACGTCGGTCATATTGCATTTATACCAGGTTCCGACGATATCGTATTCCCATGCGCCGAGTTTCGTTTTTGCAAGCGCGTCTTTAGATTGACCGTGCAGACTTAACAACTGCAATTGACGATAAATTTCGTCGTCGCTTATTCCGTCTATAGTTTTCCAAGTAAGCGCGCCGCCTTCCGCCGTCGTAAAGTTTTTCACGGCGTGAAAACTGAACGACGAAAAATCGGCGACCGAACCTATCATTTTGCCGTTTAATTTTGCCCCGAACGCGTGAGCGGTATCCGCGCAGACGACGATTCTTCCTATTGCCCTCTGAATATCGTTCGCCGGTTTGAATAAATGTTTTTTTCGCTCTACGATGCCGAATATTCTATCGTAGTCGCAAGGCACGCCGCCCAAATCTACGGGGATAATAACTTTGGTTTTATCGGTAATCGCCCTTTCGAGCGCATCGTAGTCCATTTCAAGGCTGTTTGCCTGAGTATCAATAAGTTTAAGCGTCGCTCCGACGTGACACACGACCGACGCCGAAGCGGTATACGTATATGCCGAAGTTATGACTTCATCGCCCGCGCCTATACCCAAAACGTGCAGCGCCATTTCAGCGCAGGCGGTCTGCGAGTTAAGGCAAACGCATTTGTTTACGCCTATCCATCCGGCGATTTCTTTTTCAAGTTGCTTGGTACGGGGTCCCGTCGTAATCCAACCGGAACGCAAGGCTTCTGAAACTTCGTTTATTTCAAGTTCGGAAATATCCGGAGGAGAAAACGATATTCTCATAAAATTTACTCCTTTTTACCGAGTATATCTATGAATAGATATAACATTTCTTATTGAGTATAACATATTTCTGATTAAAAATCAAATAATGCGCGGCAAATACGAGCATTTTTTAGTTAAATCTGTTTTTAACGGCGATTTTCCGTATTGTTTCCGTCGCAAAAAATTGCCTTATAAGATCGTTTATATTCTGAATTCGACAAAAACTCATTACGGCGTACGCCCCACTGCTGCCGTTCCTCCGCACAGTACGCCGTTCGGATCTATAACGCCGTTTAAGATGCCTGTTTCGATTTCGGTTTCGCCTGCAATTTTTAACGCCGTTTCATCGTTCGTCCCGGAATACTTCTCGATTATTGATTTTATTGCCGCTTGCGCTACCGGAATCCGGAATGCGTCAAATTGCATAAGCGTGCCGTCTTTATCGTAAATTATTGCTTTTACCATAGTGATACCTTTCCAACTTAAACTGTATCATAACGTATTCGTTTATGCAAGAAGTCGTATACCGATCATGACGGTTTACTAAAAATTTACATTTCCCCCTGAAGAATTTCGTATAAAAAAACAAAACGAACCCCTGGATTAACTCCGGAGTTCGTTTTATTCTTGTTTGTGTCACTCGGATAAAATCTCGTTTTTCGGGCAATTTTCGAGAGTGTGTCGAACGATAAATACTTTTTCCATAGTGCAGTAGCTTTAAAAATAGTATTAATTTTCTCTTGTAACAAAAAAAGACCCCTACCCATAAAAATATGCACCCCGAAAGAGTCTAACTTTTGGTGGCGCATTTCACTTTTGGGGGCATTTCAGAAGCTTAAACTTCCGAAGGTGCGGTTTCTCCATATTTTCGCAATAAAATACCGCTATAAAGCGTTTTCAATCTCATCGAAGTGATTTTCGATTATCTCCGCATAATCGTCGATAACTTGTATCGGTGATAGATTTTTAAATTTTTCTTTGTCGATATCAAGCACTTCGTTTATATTCTTCCATTCCAACACGTTCTTATCGCACGATATTTTACCGACAGAAAAGGCTCTGGAATAAACAACGATATTCAAACCGAAAGGATAGCCGATGTGCTCGATGTCTATAAGATGGTTATCCTTTTCGAAACAAAAAGACTCCTCTCCGTTTTTGAAAAAATATTTATACCTATACCCTTTATCCAATAAAAAACGAAATTTATTTTCAATGTATTTTTTACTGTTCTTTTCGTATTCGTTTTTTTTCTTAAAAATCCAAAAACACATTTCCTTATCCACGGTATTAAATGTTCTATATGTCACAGCATTGTTTCACGACGTCGTACAATAATTTGAGTTAAAAAGTAATTTATACTATAGAAATAAGTGCCTTTATCTTTTCCTTTTTGTACTTTTTGTACTTCTTCCCTCACTTCCTTATATAAGTCAGGATGTAGTCGCAAAGGAAAAGTTTTTTCTGAACTGTTGGAGTCTTCGTATTATTCATAAAAATTTGTCACCCTATGAAGACATAATTTCATGGCGTGATGATAGCATAAATCACTTAAAAAGTCAACCAGTTTTCGTAAATAAGTTCCTCAATACTCAATTCTAATAAGTTTCAAGTCCTACAGGAGGGTTCTTTTCGTTTGACAGACTTTCTAATAGTAATTTATGCTTTTTTTAGTCATAAAAAAAGACCGAGTAACGGTTGCTCCGCTACTCGGTCTACTAATTTATCAATAAAAATGTTCAATTATAGGCAAAAATGTCCTTAAAAATGCAAAAATGATGGTCTATAAGAAAAGACTTATAGACCATCACACTTGGTGCGGTCAACAGGACTTGAACCTGCACGAGAAAGCCTCATAAGATCCTTAGTCTTATGCGTCTGCCAATTCCGCCATAACCGCATTTTTCGCAACCTAAACGCCAACGAATGTCGTCAACACCCAGACTGCTCGAATATAATAACAAATTAGAATTCGTTTGTCAAACGTTTTCGTCTGATTTTTTGCATTTTTCTACATATTTTTTTATGAATCGAAATTTTTGTCGCAGAAGTAAAATCAGCGATAAATTTTTTCCTATTTTCCTTGAAAAGTCTTAAAAACAATGTTATAATACGATTATGAAATACGAGATGATGTTGCGAATATTATTTTATCTGTTGTCCCGCGGGAAAACTTCCGCCTCGAAACTTGCTTCGAGATTCGATATATCTACCCGAAGCGTAATTCGTTACGTCAACGAAATCAGCCTTGCGGGAATCCCTATCATTGCAGACAACGGCAGAAACGGCGGCTACTACATCGCGGATTCTTACAGAATTACCGACGGATTTATGACGAAAGAAGAATTTGACGCGCTTATAGCCGCGGCCGAAGCCTTTAACGATTCGCTCGGCGAAAAACACCTTTCATCCGCAGTCGACAAATTAAAATCCATGCATCGTCCAAGACAAAACAGCGGCGAACTTAAAGCAGGAAACTTTTTAATAGACTTTTCCAGTTGGTACGGTCAAAACGATACGAAAGCCGTAATTTCCGTATTAGAAGAGGCTATTGAACGCAACGTTACCGTCAACATCGAATACGTAGACAAAAACGGAAACAAAACCGACAGAGAAATAGAGCCTCACGTTATTATACTTAAACAGGGTTTATGGTACGTTTACGCATATTGTAAAGTAAGGAACGAATTCAGAACCTTCAAGTTGTCGAGAATTTCTTACGCCACGCAAACGGAAACCAAATATAAAAAACGCCCCACCGATCTCGGATTGCTTACTAACGAAAAATGGTTTGACGAAAGCAACGCAGAATATATTGACCTTCGCATAGACGAAAATTGCGTAAACGACGTAGAAGAATGGATAGGCGTAAACAGTATATACCGAAATACCGACGGTTGGACGTATGCGTCGGGCAAACTACCCATCGACGAATGGCTTATTTCGAAAATCGCCGGTTACGGCGGAAAAGTCGCCGTAATTTCACCCGAGTCGCTTAAACTGGCGGTAGTAAACAAGGCGAAAGAGATTTTGGAATTATACGATCGGTCGTTGTAAGTCTGCGCAAAGTAAAATGCGGCTTTATTGTAAATTTAAGAAAGTTTAACCGCAAAACCAGCCGTAAAATATTAAGTATAAAATAATTTTACGAACACGTATCAAAAGAAACAACCGGTTTAATCCTTCGTCGTCGTATGCCGGGCAAGAATAACACCACTTATAAACGCAATAATATATTTTTGTCTGTCGCAAACCGCTCTCTGTAATGCAAAAAAAGGGGGCGGTTGCTCCCTTTTTTATAAACTTAACGCGGAAAAACTTATAATATTATTTTCCGTCCCATTCCGCTCGTATAAACGTTCATAACTCCTTTTTCGCGCATGAGATCGCGGGTATGCAACGAATCGAGATTCGCGGTGTTGAAACCCGAACCGTTATCGTTGTTATATACCCAGTCTACGGCAGGATAAAGGCATACTTTAATATCTTTTATCGCGTTATAAAAAGCGTCGCTCGTTCCGTTTTGCCCGTGATGAGCCATTTGAATGAGAGTGCAACTTTCGATTTCCTTTCTAGTCCATTCGTCGTTCAGATATACGTCGCCGCGATCGCCCATATCGCCCGTAAACAACACGGATTCGCCGGGCGTTTCCATCTTATACATTATACCCGAATTATTGCCGTAGTTGCCGTTCTTTTCGGTGTACCAGGCGTTGTTAAGGACTTTCATTGTAACGTATTCGCCCAACTTATACTCGTCCTTATAGTGCGGCGTTACTACGTTTTTAACTTTTTGAGGATTGTTTTTGACTAAACTTTCAAACTCATCGCAAAACGCATAATCGCTGTCGCCGCTCAGGTCTTTTACCATCTGAGACGTCGGAAAATCGTAATACAAATTCTCCACCGCAATATCTTCATTCTCGAGTAACCGAGCAAGAACGGTGGTATGATCGGTATGAAAATGCGTTAAGAACCAGTAATCGACTTTATGGGTAAACGTTCTGAGCAGTTTAAGCGTAGCGGTTGCATCTCCGTCCATGTATCCGCCGTCTATTACGATAACTTTATCGTCGGGCGTAATCACGACGTATCCCATGGCGAGAGTAACGCTTTCGAGCGAAATGAGATTAACGCCGCCGAGAAGCGGCTTACTCTCTTCGCTTGCAGTTACTTTAAGGTCTGATATATACGCCGTTTCGCTTTCGGCAAAATCTAACCGTATATTAACGAAATTTTCGCCGTTTTCGGTGTAAACCATCGTTTTGAACCGAACTCTGTTCCAAACGTTTGCCGGATACCCGTAATCCACGAGATCGCCCTCGGACTTATATACCCTTAAAGTGTCGTTATACCCTACGCCGTCGTACTTCAGACGGAATTCGACCGTAACCGTATCGAACGTTTTCAAAGCGTTTATTTCGTCGTTTGTCACACGTAAAACCGAGGTTTTACCGTTAAAAGTTAACTTCATCGCTTCCGTACCGTTGTAACCATTATCGGATTCAGTCAACGTTCCGCCGCTTACGGTTAAATTATTTTTTATACTTTCCGCAGCCGAAACTTTTGCCGTTCCGCCCGTATAAACCACGCCCATAGACAAGCAGACTCCCAGCACGAATACTAAAATTTTATTTAAGATTCTCATTTACGAC
>FR898489.1:0-9471 GCA_000437515.1 Acidiphilium sp. CAG:727
CCGCCGTTATAGAAAAAGTATCTGATATCGTATTTTTTGAAAACTTCGAGTATGCGTTTATAGTCGGTATCGTCGATTTCGTAATCTTTAAGTTTATATCTTACCGATCCGAACGCCGATGCCGGAGTGTTTTTAAGAGCGAGAATCTCGCTCTCGTCCTCTTTTCGCATATCGAAGAAGTCTTCGTTAAAGATTCCTTTTACGCCGTGATGAGCGCACAGAACGCCCGTAATAGACGGGTTTTTAAGCGCGGCGAGAATCCCGCCCGCTATTCCTGCGTTTATTACCGACGTAGGACCGCCCGACTGCGCGAACACGCATCTTCCTTTAAGATTTTTCATTGGTGTTACTCCGTTACATTTTCATATGGGTTCATATGCATATGCTCTGCCGTAATACTTACTCCGCGGTAATCCCCCCTTCCGGGAGTACGCTCTCCCGTTGAAGCGGGAGAGGTGGTACGCATAGCGTGGCGGAGAGGGGGCGACCTGCATAGGGGGCTTCGGCTTCGCCTCAGAATGACGGTATATTTTTGCCCATACTCCAATCTTCGGGATTGCCACAGTCGCGTTGCTCCTTCGCAATGACGGTCTTGTCATGTTGAGAGTAAACGAAACATCGCCCGGAAAGGCAAAACCTGCGGACTTTTTGACCTCTTCCGTCAACTTCGTTGCCACCTTCCCCGATAGGGAAGGCAAGAAAAAACACGTGATTGTCAGAGTGTCAGAAATTCCACGCCTTTAAGCATAATCTCGTTGATTATTTCGTTTTTGATCGAATAATATATAATCTTTCCGTCGCGCTCCGAGCGGACTACGCCTAAATTTCTCAATAATCTTAATTGATGACTTACCGTCGTCTGATTTATTCCGAGTACGCCCGAAAGATCCGTAACGCAGGTGCGCGACATCGCCAGGGCGCACACTATTCTTAATCGCGTTTTATCCGAAAACACCGAAAAAAGATCGGTTAAGTCGTCTAAAAGTTCGCCTTCAGGCACGTAATCGGTTATCAGATTTCTCATTCGTGAATCGAGTTTGATTGCAGTCGATTCCATACGTTCACCTCACGCGTATATTATACACCTGAATTGAATTATATGTCAACGTATACATACGAGCAAGTTTTGTCGCATAAAGTATATTAAAAGAGAATTTTGTTGAAAAACGGAGGTTTTTATGAACAACGCTAATATCGTCTTTTTCGGACTGCTCTTTTTACTCTATTCGCAGGGAGCGATTTCTATAACGCAATTGTTTTTCAGAATGACACTTTGTCATATTCAGCGCGAAACGACGTCCGGAAAGGCAGGTACGTTATCAGCAGAGTTTTGCCGCCATGTCGTACAGATCGTGATCGATGTCCTTTTTCATGGAGAGCGCTTCGGTTATATCGAGGTCGATCGTCTTCTGACCGTGGCATCCGATAACGCGGTTGGTTTTACCTTCCATTAAAAGGTTTACGGCGTGTACGCCGAACTTCGCCGCGAGCATTCTGTCCGCCATAGAGGGCGAACCGCCGCGTTGAATGTGCCCGAGAGTGGTAACTTTTACGTCAGTACCCGAAATAACAGAAACTATCGTCTTGATTTCGTTTTCGTTGCCCGCGCCTTCGGCGAGAACGATGACGTTAGCCGTCTTGCCGTGTTCGCGATTTTTCTTTATTTCGTTGGCGATTTTCTGGATGTCGTACGGGACTTCTGGAACGAGAATGTATTCCGCGCCGCCGCAAATACCCGCGTATAAGGCGATATCGCCGCATCTTCTGCCCATAACCTTAACGAGCGAAACTCTGTCGTGCGAAGTCATTGTGTCGCGAAGGGCGTTGATTGCCCATAGAACCGTGTTGACCGCCGTGTCGAAACCGAGCGTGTAATCGGTGTAAGCAAGGTCGTTGTCGATAGTGCCGGGTATGCCTACGACGTTTATCCCTTGTTCGTCCGAAAGACATTTCGCGCCCGTGAACGAACCGTCGCCGCCGATGACTACCAAACCTTCTACGCCGAGTTTTTTAAGATTGTCAGCCGCTACTTTTCTTACAGCGGGGTCTTTGAATTCAAGGCATCTCGCGGTTTTGAGAATAGTGCCGCCGCGCTGAATAATGTCGCACACCGAATGCGAGTCCATTTTTACTATTTCGTTATTTACGAGTCCGTTGTAGCCGCGGTCTACGCCGTAGACTTCGAACCCTGCGTTAAGCGCGCTTCTTACTACCGCTCTTATGCAGGCGTTCATTCCTGGGGCGTCGCCGCCGCTCGTTAAAATTGCGATTTTTTTCATAATTTATATCCTCCGTTGAAAATTTACGCTTTGAAAAATTTAATTTTATCTTCGTCTACTATCGACATCAACTCGTTCACGAGTCCCCGACAGTTTCTGACTTTTTTATCCATTTTATAGTTTTTGCCGTTGATTTTGAAATATACCGTTATTTCGCCGGGGTAGGTCGCGAGTACGTCTATAAGTTCGTCTTTGAGATGCTCGGTGTTTTCGTCGAGAATGATACCCAAAAATTCGCGTTGCTGCTTTTCCTGCGGTCTTGTTTCGGCGGTTTGTTCTTCGCTTACGCCTTCGGCAAAATCGACCGAAACCGAAACTTTGTTGTCGTCGCGTATCTGCAATCTGCCTTTGATCTTTATAAGTTGTTCTTCGTGCAATAAAGTCTGATATTTTTCGTACTTTTTCGGGAAGAATACGCATTCTATCGCGCCGTAACGGTCTTCTACGGTAACGAAATTCATCGTCGAGCCCGATTTGGTGTTTATCTTGGTAACGCCCGTAATAATGCCGCCGAGGTACACCTGCATGTCGTTTTTAACGTCGGTAAAGACTTCGTTTCCGTCCTCGTCTTCTTCGGTGTTCTGCAAAAAACTCGTGTTAAACGTGCAATCTTTGAATTTGTCGGCGTAACCGTCGAGCGGGTGCCCCGATACGTAAACGCCTACAACGCTTTTTTCAAGCGAAAGTTTGGTTTTGTGATCGTATTCGTTGAGTTTCGGGTAGGTTACCGTAAACGTCGTGTCTTCCTTTAACACGTCGCCGAAAAGACTCATCTGATTGCTTTCGCGCTGCTTTGCTATGAGCGAAACTCTTTCGATTAATTGTTCGCTCATGCCGATCATCTGCGTTCTGTACAGCCCGAACGCGTCGAACGCGCCCGCGTAAATTAAATTTTCGACTAAACGCTTGTTAAGCACTTTGCTTTCGCAACGCGAAATAAAGTTTTCGAAAGACGTGTATCTGCCGTGCAGGTTTCTTTCCGCCACGATAGAGTCTATCGCCGAAAGTCCTATGCCTTTGATAGCGGCAAGTCCGTAACGGATTTTTTTATTTTTGACTGTAAAGAAGCCTACGCTTTCGTTTATATCGGGCGGAAGAACCGCGATGTTTTCTTCTTTCGCGTAAGAAATGTAGTTTCTTATTTCGTCGATGTTGGTTATGCGGTTATTAAGTACCGCGGTAAGAAATTCGGCTTCGTAGTAGGTTTTCAGATACGCCGTCTGGTAGGTTACCAGCGAGTACGCCGCCGCGTGCGATTTATTGAAGGCGTATTTTGCGAAGTCCTTCATTTCGTTCCATATCGCGTGCGCGACTTCTTCGGGTACTCCGCGTTTTAAGCAGCCGTCGATTGCGGTCGAAACTTTGCCGTGGTCTATCGTTTCGGGCTTACCGTGAATAAAGATGACCTCTTCCTTTATCATGTCGTCGACTTTCTTTTTGCCCATCATACGGCGGACCATATCCGCCTGACCGAGCGTGTACCCCGCAAGAGCCTGAACGATTTTCATAACCTGTTCCTGATAGACTATACAGCCGTAGGTCTGTTTGAGAATGGGTTCGAGCAGCGGGTGAGCGAAAGACACGAGTTCGGGGTTGTGCTTGCACTTTATGAATTTGGGTATGGAGTCCATAGGACCGGGGCGGTAAAGCGAAACCGCCGCGACTATATCTTCTATGCAGGTCGGTTTGAGTTCTCGAAGGAAGCGTTGGAAGCCCCCCGATTCTACCTGAAACACGGCTTTCGTATTTCCCGTAGAAAGCATCGCGAAAACTTTCGGGTCGTCGTAAGACGAGTGGTCGAAGTCTATCTCTACGCCGTGGTTTTGCCTGACGTACTCGATAGCCATCTTTATATCGGACAAGTTTCGTAAGCCTAAAAAGTCCATTTTCAGGAATCCGAGGTGTTCAAGTTCGACGCCGGTGTACTGGCTCGTAATATCTTCGCCGTTTCTGCCTAGCGGCATGTGTTGATCGAGTATATCGGCGCCGATTATAACGCCGCAGGCGTGCGTGCTTGCCTGCCTCGGCATATCTTCGAGTTTTATCGCTATGTCGACGACTCTTCTGATTTCCGGGTCTTCGTCGTACATTTCGATAAGTTCTTTTACCGAATAGTCTACGCCGTAGTCTTTGTCGGTTTCTTTCGGATGGTATTTGCCGAATACTTTCATTAAGATATTCGGGCGTTTAAGATCGAATTCGTCGCCCTTTGCGTTTCTCGCGACCATTTTGTTCGGAATCGCTTTCGTAACCCTGTCGGCTTCGGAGTAGGGAAGTTTAAGTACTCTCGCGACGTCCTTTACTGCGTTTTTCGCAGCCATCGTGCCAAAGGTTACTATCTTGCATACTCTGTCGTAGCCGTATTTGCGACGAACGTATTCTATTACTTCCTGACGGCGGCTGTCTTCGAAGTCCACGTCGAAATCGGGCGCGGATACGCGCTCGGGGTTTAAGAAACGCTCGAAGTAAAGGTCGTATTTGAGCGGGTCTATATTGGTTATACCTATAAGGTAGGCGACTATCGAACCTGCGCCGGATCCACGCCCCGGACCTACGGAAATGCCCATATTGCGCGCGGCGTTTATATAGTCCCAGACTATCAGGAAGTACTCTATAAAGCCTTGTTTTTGTATTACGGCGAGTTCGCTTTCTATACGCTCCCGTATTTCGGGAGTTTCTTTTCCGTACTTCTTTTTTACGCCTTCGTCTATGAGTTTGCGGATATAAACGGTCGGCTCTTCTCCCGTATCGGGGTGGTAGTGCGGGAACATATAATGCCCGTATACGAACCCGAAATTACACTTGTCCACGATTTCCATGGTGTTGGTAATCGCTTCGGGAGTGTCTGCGAAAAGGGCGGACATCTCTTCTTCGGTTTTAAGATAGAACTCGTCGCAGGGGAATCTCATACGGTTGGGGTCGTTGTAGTCTGCCGCCGTCTGAACGCATAAAAGAACGTCCTGCGATTTCGCGTCTTCTTTATCGACGTAGTGCACGTCGTTGGTCGCTACGAGTTTGATATTATATTTCTTCGCGTAGATACGCAGGTATTTGTTGACTTCCGTCTGTTCGGGAATACCGTGATCCTGCATTTCGAGATAGAAATCTTCTCCGAACAGATTTTTATACCATAAAACGAGTTTTTCCGCTTCGTCGAATTGTCTTGTGGTAATCGCCCTCGGAATTTCGCCGGCAAGACACGCCGAAAGACAGATAAGCCCTTCGTGGTGTTCTTCAAGTACTTTGTGGTCTATTCTCGGTTTGTAGTGGAATCCGTCGCGGAAAGCGACCGCGTTAAGATACGCTATGTTTTTATAACCTTCTTCGTTTTTGCACAGAAGCACGAGGTGGTTAAGCGTCTGCTTGCCGTTATGATTGTAAAGGTCTTCGGCAAGGTAAAATTCCGTGCCGATTATCGCCTTTATTCCTGCTTTGTCGCAGGCGTCGAAAAACGCGACCGCGCCGTACATGTTTCCGTGGTCGGTTATCGCGAGAGCGGGCATACCGAGAGATTTCGCGCGTTTGGTAACGGCAGAAATTCTCGCCGCTCCGTCGAGAATACTGTATTCGGTATGAACGTGTAAGTGTACGAAATTTCCCATAGTGAATCCTGTCGTTTTTATCGTGTTGCCGGACTGTGTGAACCGCCGTCGCTTTGCTCTTTCGCAACGTCGGAACGACGCTTTGAAAGGGGTGGTTTGACTGTCGCTTAGTCCATAAAGTTTATGATTATATCGTTCTGCACGAATAAATATTCGGGCTTAATGGCTAACGAACCGTCCGTAATATCAAGATATTTTTCCGAAATCTTGATTTTATCGGCGTATTTTTGCCTGAAATTTGCGTTGAAACGTTTTTCGAAGTCGGCAAAGTTTATTCCGTCGGTCGTGCGAAGGGCGAGCATTATATATTCGAATTCTCTCTCGTCGCCCTCGATTTCTTCCGAGAATATTTCGGCGACTTTGCCGCGAAGTATGCACGCGACGTATTCGTCGATTTTTTCGGTGTTGGTAAACCGCCTTTCGCCTATAAACGACGAAGCCGAAACCCCGAAGCCGATATATTGTCCGCGCTTCCAGTAATTCATATTGTGGCGGGAATAATATCCGTCTTTCGCGAAGTTCGAAACTTCGTAGCGTTCGAATCCGTTTTCTTTAAGATAGGCGACCGCTCCGTCGTATAAATCGGCTACTTCGTCCGCGTCGGGCAAATCGCCGTTTAAGTACTTACCATACATAATCGTGCCTTCTTCGGGTTTCAAAGCGTAACACGAAATATGTTTCGCGCCGCCTTTAATCGCAAGGTCGATAGTCGCTTTCACGTCGTCGATCGTCTGATCTTCCAGCCCTATCATTACGTCCGCGCTTAAATTTTCGCCGCGTAAAAGTTCGCACGCGTAGAGAAAATCTTCGGCGCTATGTATACGGTTGAGTTTGCGCAGCATATTATCGTCCGCGCTTTGCAGCCCTATGCTGAAACGGTTGAACCCCGCTTTTTTGTAGGCTTTTACCTTTTCGGGCGAGAGTGTGCCGGGGTTTATTTCAAGCGTAATTTCCGCGTCATCGGCTATTTTGTATAACCTTTTGAGTTGACGCATCGCGCCGACTATATATTTTTCGTCTACGAAAGACGGCGTTCCGCCGCCGAAGTATACGGTGTCGAAAGTATAATCTTTCAGAGTTTCGGCTCTGCCTTTCATTTCTTTGTATAAACAGCCGAAATATATTTCCGCTTTGCCGATTTCTCTCGGATAAGAGGCGAAGTCGCAATAAATGCACTTGCTCTTGCAAAACGGCACGTGTACGTAAATTCCGCTCATAATTATTTATCCGAACTGTCGATTTTGAGTATAGACATAAACGCTTCGCTCGGGACTTCAACCGATCCGAGTTGCCGCATTTTCTTTTTGCCTTCTTTTTGCTTTTCGAGAAGTTTCTTCTTTCTCGTTATATCGCCGCCGTAGCATTTCGCGAGAACGTCTTTGCGGAGCGCTTTAATCGTCTCTCTCGCGATGACTTTCCCGCCGACCGCAGCCTGAACGGGAATTTCGAACATCTGGCGGGGGATAACCTCTTTCAGCCTTTCCGCCAACGCTCTGCCTCTTGGGTAGGCTTTGTCTTTGTGCACGATTATCGAAAGCGCGTCGCAGACGTCGCCGTTAAGAAGCATATCGAGTTTTACGAGTTCGCTCCTTTCGTAACCGGACAATTCGTAGTCGAAAGAAGCGTAACCCCTCGTGCGGCTTTTAAGTCCGTCGAAAAAGTCGAAAATAATTTCGTTCAACGGGAGTTTGTAATTGAGTTTTACTCGCTTGGAATCGAGATAGGTCATATCCGTGAATACTCCGCGCTTTTCCTGACACAGGTCCATTATCGCGCCGACGTAATCGGGCGGGGTGTATATATCCGCCGTGATAATCGGTTCTTCGCAGTAGTCTATATAAGAAACGTCGGGGAATCGGCTGGGGTTGTCAACGATTAAAACCGAGCCGTCGGTCTTGTGTACCCTGTACGAAACCGACGGGGCGGTGGTGATTATTTCAAGGTCGAATTCTCTTTCGATACGCTCCTGAATTATCTCCATGTGGAGAAGCCCCAGAAAACCGCAGCGGAAGCCGAAACCGAGCGCGTCGGAATTGTCGGGTTCGAAGGTTAAAGACGCGTCGTTGAGTTTAAGTTTAAGAAGCGCCTCTTTAAGGTCGTTGAATTTGCTTCCGTCAAGCGGGTATATACCCGAAAATACGACGGGTTGAACTTTTTTATATCCCGGCAAGGGGTTGGCGGCGGGGTTGTTCGCGTCGGTAATCGTGTCGCCGACGGAAACGTCCTCTATGCTCTTGATGCTTGCCGCTATATAGCCGACTTCGCCCGAAGAAAGGGTGCGTTTGGGTACGAGATGCGGGTTGAACGTTCCTACTTCCGTAACGTCGAACTGTTTGCTTCCGTTAAAGGTTTTAATTCTCGTGCCTACGCCTACCGTACCGTCCATTATGCGCACGAAACAGATTACGCCCTTGAAGTTGTCGTAATAACTGTCGAATATAAGGGCTGAAAGGGGCGCGTCGTCGTCGCCGACGGGCGGGGGAACGAGTTTTACCACCTGCTCTAAAACCTGATCGATATTTATTCCGTTTTTAGCCGAAATTCTCGGAGCGTGCTCGCCGTCGAGCCCTATACCGTCCTCGATTTCTTTCGCCGTACCTTCGGGGTCTGCGGAAGCGAGATCGATTTTGTTTATGACGGGAACGATTTCAAGGTTGTTGTCGAGCGCGAGATAGCAGTTTGCAAGGGTTTGCGCCTCTATGCCCTGCGTCGCGTCGACTATTAAAATTGCGCCTTCGCACGCGGCAAGTGATCTCGAAACTTCGTAAGTAAAGTCCACGTGTCCGGGGGTGTCGATAAGATTGAAAATATAATCTTTGCCGTCGCTCGCTTTGTACGCCATTCTCACGGGCGTGAGTTTTATGGTTATGCCTCTTTCGCGCTCCAGATCCATAGAGTCGAGAAGTTGGTCTTCCATATCGCGTTCGGCAACCTGCCCCGTCATTTCCATAATGCGGTCGGCAAGGGTAGACTTACCGTGGTCGATATGCGCGACTATGCAAAAATTTCTGATATTGTCTTTGGCTTGTTTTGCCACAGGCGAATACTCCTTAAAAAGTTAATGATGCTTCGATTTTATATTATATATAAAAATGCAAAATTTTGCAAGTTATTTAGGGCATATTATTTATATAAAAGTTCGGGTGAAATTATTGACAAAATCTTTTCGGTAGTGGTACAATACGCTCGGGGAAAACGAATTCTGCCGTCTTTGCGAGCGCGGCGCGGCAAACTCGAAGATTGGTGTACGGGCAAAAATATATCGTCATCGCGAGCGTAGCGTGGCAAACACGAAGATTGATGTACGGGCAAAAATATGTCGTCATCGCGAGCGTAGCGTGGCGATCCCGCCTAAGGTGGTGGCGGCGGAGGCGGGGGGGGGGGCCTCGGGAGGTAGCCGCTCCGCCCATTATTGCGGGGTAGATGTCCCCGATGAAACGGGAAAAATGTCGCGAAGCGACAAAAGGGGGCGACCCTGCCTAAGGTTGCCACAGTCATTACACTCCTTCGCAATGACGTATTTGACATGCGCGTCATTATGAGAAGACTTGCGAAGCTCCCTAGGCAGGTCGCCCCCTCTCCGCCACGCT
>FR898489.1:9518-12770 GCA_000437515.1 Acidiphilium sp. CAG:727
CTTCAGGGGGAGAGCATACTCCCGGAAGGGTGAATTCCCGCAAAATATAAAACTAAAAGGATGGCAAAATGAAAACGAGAATAAAAGACGATTTCTGGCTTCTGAAAAGACCAGTGGCTCACAGAGGTCTGCACGGTAACGGAATCCCCGAAAACAGCGCGGCGGCTTTCGAAAACGCGATAAAAAACGACTATCCGATAGAAATGGATATCCAACTTACGAGCGACTGCGTTCCCGTGGTTTTCCACGACGATAACATGAAGCGTATGACAGGCGTAGACGCGAACGTCCGGACTAAAACTCTTGCCGAAGTAAAGCGGATGCGACTTGCCGATACCGACGAACGGATTATGACTTTCGAAGAGTTCCTCGCTTTCGTGGACGGCAGAGTTCCGCTCGTAATCGAGTATAAAACTCAACCCGATAAGGAAATAATAGTCGATAAGACTTTGCCTTATCTCGATAAATATAAGGGAGAATTCGTAGTGCAGTCTTTCGACCCGCTTATCGTAAAAACTCTGCGTAAACGCCGTCCCGAATTTATACGCGGACAACTCATCTGTCAGGACAGACATAAAGAGCAGAAGTGGATAATCGACCGCATGCTCGCGCACGGACTTTTCAACTGTTTATCAAAGCCTGATTTTATAAACATGAACCTTAAATGGTTGCCCGTTTCAAAGGCTATGAAACGCGGTAAAAGGCTGATAACCTGGACTGTCCGTAGCGACGAAGACAGGCAAAAAGCCGAAAAATACGCCGACAACTATATTTTCGAATATATCCGCCCATAGAGCGATTATTACGCAATATAAACTCGCTGCGCGAGCCGTTGTCGTTCGTTTGATTATCGTCATTTTGCGCAGACCTGCGAAGAATCTCACGTAAGGGCGGATTGCCGCAGAGTATAAAAACTAAAAGCCGCTAAATCATCCGGCGACGAAAAGGAGATAAAATGATTAAAAAATATACCGTAGGAGGTATGACTTGCTCCGCCTGCTCGGCGAGAGTGGAAAGGTGCGTAAAAAAAATCGACGGAGTTAAATCCGTTACCGTAAATCTGTTGACGGGCGCGATGAGCGTAACTTCGGATATCGACTTGACCGAAGAAATCAGACGATCGATTACCGCCGAAGGCTATACCGTCAAAGAAGGCGCAGAACACAAACGCGCAAGCGACAGAGAAAAGAAACTTAAAATAAGGCTTATAATTTCGTTGCCGCTGGTTGTCCTTCTGATGTACGTCGCCATGGGCGCGATGATTAAAATTCCCGTGCCGTGGTTTCTTAACGCTATGGATATGAAAGGCGCGATTTCGGGTTCGCTCGTTCAAGCCGCTATCGCCGCCGTCATCATCGGCGTTAATTTCGATTATTATATAAGGGGTTTTCGTAATCTCTTTACCTTAAAACCGAATATGGACAGTCTCGTCGCGCTCGGTTCGTCCGTTTCGTTTATCTACGGCGCGTTCTCGGTTGCGATGATTATCAAAGGACACGTCGTCGCCGACCATAAACTTATGATGAAGTATATGGATAACCTTTACTTCGAAGGCGCGGCGATGATAGTCGCCCTTATAACTTTGGGCAAATATCTCGAAGAAAAGTCCAAAAACAAGACGATGACCGCTATCGGGAAACTTCTCGAACTCGCTCCCGATACGGCGATAATAGAAGTAAACGGAGAAGAAAAACAGATTTCGTCGCAAGAACTCAAACGGGGCGATATCGTTATACTTAAAGACGGCGCGAACGCCCCTTGCGACGGCGTGGTTATATGGGGTAACGGTTACGCCGACGAATCCGCGATAACGGGCGAGAGCATACCCGTGTATAAAGAAGCGGGCGAAAAAATCGTCTGCGGAACGACTTTCAGCGGCGGGTATTGTAAATTCGTCGCAAAAAACGTCGGCGAAGATAGCACGGTTTATAAAATCGTAAAACTCGTCGAAGACGCGAATTCCACAAAAGTGCCTATCGCGAAAGTCGCGGATACCGTCGCGGGATTTTTCGTCCCCGTGGTAATGGGTATTGCGTTGATTGCCTTTGCGGCGTGGCTTATTGCGGGCTACGGAATGAGTTTTGCCGTCAATATCGGCGTTTCGGTACTCGTCGTGTCGTGTCCGTGCGCGCTGGGGCTTGCCACTCCCGTAGCGCTTATGGTCGGTACCGGGAAAGCCGCCGAAAACGGCATACTCGTAAAAAGCGGCGAAGCGCTTCAGAAACTCGCGTCGGTAGACACCGTGCTTCTGGATAAAACGGGAACGCTCACCGCGAATAAACCGAAAATCACAAAAACGGTCGTGTTTTCGGGCGACGAAAACGAACTTATAGCCGTCGCCGCCTCGGCGGAAAAGCAAAGTTCTCACCCGCTGGCGAAACCGATTATCGCTTTGGCGGAAGAGAGAAAACTCGCCCTTGAAAACGTCGAAAATTACAAGGCGGTGCAGGGGCAGGGGCTTACCGCTACGCTTGGCGGCGAAGAAGTCGCCGTCGGAAATTTAAGACTTATAAAAAGCGTGCTTTCGCTCGACGAAGAAACGCTGAGAACAGCCGAAAAGGCGGCGGAAGAAAACCCGACCGTGCTTTTCGTCGCCTGCGGCGGAAAACTCAAAGGTTACTTCGTCGTAGAAGATACCGTTACCGAACAGGCGAAAAAAGCCGTAAACGAATTCAAGGCTATGAAGATGAAAGTCGTTATGCTTACGGGCGATAACGAAAGAGCGGCTTCCCCCGTCGCGAAAGAACTCGGAATCGACGACTACGAAAGCGGACTTTTGCCGCAGGATAAACTCGCCGAAGTCGATAAACTCATCTCCCGTAAGGACAAGAACGACGTCATTGCTTTCGTCGGCGACGGAATAAACGACGCGCCGGTACTTATGCGGGCAGACGTAGGTATATCCATGGGGCAGGTCGGCAGCGACAGCGCGATAGAAGCCTCCGACGTGGTTCTTATGCACGACAGATTGTCGGATATAGTAACCGCGAAAAAGATAGCGAAAAAGACCATGCGTATCGTTCGCGAAAACATTATATTCTCGCTCGGCGTAAAGGCGATTGCTCTTATACTCGGCGCGATAGGTATTCCGAATATGATGTGGATAGCGGTATTCGCCGACGTAGGCGTAGCAATGATTGCCATACTTAACGCAATGCGCGCCCTCCGCATAAAATAAATCGTAGTTACTAAACCCGCAGAAATCGCGTAATCGTTAAATTAAAAATCAAAACCGCGGCTTTCGGTTACGGA
>FR898489.1:12781-14424 GCA_000437515.1 Acidiphilium sp. CAG:727
CGCCCCGTGTCTGTGGGTTGGGGGGCCCGCGGTTTTTGCGCGTTTTTCAAAAATAATCGCGTAAATTCTTGCATTAAAGAATATTTTATGGTAAAATGTACGTGAGAAAGCATATAGTGCGTTCAGGAGGAGTTTTTAATGGCATTATTCAGACTTAACGTCGTATGGAACGACGACAGCAATAATACTCTCGTTTATAAATATCCCTTCAAAAATCAGGGTAGAGAAGTAAACGATAAGTCCACCATTACGGTCAAAGAATCGCAGGTCGCGATATTCGTATATAAAGGACAGATAGCGGATATTCTTATGCCCGGTCTTCACGATATGAAGACGGAAATACTTCCGATTCTGACTAAACTCGCGGCGTGGAAGTACGCTTTCCAGACGCCGATCACCTGCGACGTTTATTTCGTAAACACCAAGCAGTTCACGAATATCAAGTGGGGTACTCTTAACCCCATAATGATGCGCGATCCCGACTTCGGCGCGATCAGGGTAAGGGGATACGGCGCGTTCTCGTTCAGGGTAGACGACGCGGCGGTATTCTTAAAAGAACTTTTCGGAACCAACAGCAGTTTCAAAACCGAAGATATTACGGGCTTCTTGAAGACCATGCTCATCTCTTCGCTCACCGACGCGCTCGGCGAAAGCAAAGTTTCTGCTTTGGATCTCGCAGCCAACACTATGGAGTTCAACGAAATAGTCAAGGCGAAAATTCAGGCGAAGTTCCGCGAAATCGGTCTTGAACTCGTCAACTTGTTCATCGAGAACATGTCTGTTCCGCAGGAAGTCGAAAAGGCTCTCGACGAACGCTCCAAACTCGGTATTCTCGGCGATAAGACGGACACTTTGTTGAAAGTATCCGCGGCGGAAGCGATGAAGTCTGCGGCTGCCAATCCCGGAATGGGGGGCGCGTTTATGGGCGCCGGCGTCGGTATGGGCGCGGGTGTCGGTATGGGCAATATCATGGCAGGCGCGTTTGCGACGAATAATCAGCAATCTGCCCCCGCTCAGGCTCAACCTGCGGCGAATACCGTAAAGTGTTCGAACTGCGGCGCGGCTATTCCTGCGGGCAGTAAGTTTTGTCCCGAATGCGGACAAAAGCAAGCCGAAGGCAAATTTTGCCCCGAATGCGGAGCGAAAGTAGCGGCGGGCGCAAAGTTCTGCCCCGAATGCGGTCAGAAGTTATAATCGGTAGTATCGAGTCCGACGATTTTGCCTTTCAGGGCGATCCTTCGCAAGTTTGCTCAGGATGACAGATTGTTTACCGTCATGTCGAGCGTAATCGCCCCCTGGCAGGTTGCCGCTTCTTCCGCTTCAACGGGAGAGTATACTCCCGGAAGGGCGGTTTACTGCGGAGTCGATTTTACGGTTCCCCGGACGTAACGGTTTACGCCCGGACGTAACGGTTTACGCCTTTCCCGTCGGGTAAGGCGTCGGCGGAGTTGACGGAGAAAGTCGATAACGACAGTATAAAAAACGAAAAGAGAATAATCATATATTTACGGAGTGTAAAACCATGGAAAGAAAAATTACGGAAAACACTATTATAACCGAGGCGTTGGATATTAATCCCAACGCGGCGGAAATTCTTATGCGTTACGGAATGCATTGTCTGGGATGCGCCATCGCTCACGGTG
>FR898489.1:14555-24333 GCA_000437515.1 Acidiphilium sp. CAG:727
GAAGCGTCCGCTTCGGGGCGTAACTGCGGGTTAAGACATGATTACGGTATAAAAAACCATGAGCGAAATTGATTACACTAAGGATTACAAAAACGTCGCTACGGACTGTATAAAATGTCCGAGTTGCGGCGGAACTCTTAACTTTAACCCCGATACGCAAACTCTCAAATGCGAGCATTGCGGCAATACGGTCGACTTCGAAAAGAATAAAGAGGTTAAAGAGAACGATATTACCGAGGGCTTCGATAAAGTCAAGCCGTGGGATTCGTCCGAACAGGTCACTTATAAATGCAACAACTGCGGCGCCGTGATTATCATAAACGCCGAAGAAGAAGCGACGGCCTGTCCGTTTTGCGGAGCGACGCACATAATAAAAGATAAGAGTTTCGACGGTATACGTCCGCAGGCGGTGATTCCTTTCAAATTCGGGACGGATAAAGCCGCCGAATACGGGAAAAAGTGGGCTAAATCACGCATTTTCGCGCCGAGAAAGTTCAAAAAGAACTTAAACCGCGAGAATATGCGAGGCGTTTACGAGCCTTGTTTTACTTTCGACAGCAATACTTATTCGACTTACGTCGGTCGCGTCGGATACCGCAGAACCCGCACGGTGGGCAGCGGTAAAGACAGACGAACCGAAACTTACATAGAATATAAGAACATTTCGGGTACGTATACCGAATTTTTCGACGATTTGCTTATCGCCAACAGCGATAAATTCAATCAGAAACAAATCGACAGACTTTCGCCGTTCAACACGGCTAACGCCTGCGTTTACGAAAAGAACTACCTTTCGGGTTTCGTTGCCGACGGCTATACGAAGGGGCTTAACGAGTGCTGGCAAGACGCGAAAAATACTATGGATTCGCTCATTCGGCAGCACATCAAGCGCGAGTACAACGCAGACGTGATCGATTATCTCAACGTAAGTACCATACACGAAAACGTTACGTATAAATATCTGCTTCTTCCCGTTTATTTTTTGTCGTATAAGTACGGTAAAAAGAGTTACGGCGTAGCGGTAAACGGTTGTAGCGGAAAAGTCAGGGGTAAAACGCCGATTTCTCCGCTTCGCGTAGCGATTGCGGTGATTTTGGGGTTGGCTGCTCTCGTCGGTCTGGCGTTCTTTATAATGCGTTTTTCGAACGGCGAATCGGCAGAAACCACCTTGAATGCGGCAAAAACTTTGCTTATATGACGAATTTTTAGTCGATTTACAAAAAATCTTATTTAATTGCGTTGACTAAAATCGTTTATAATGTTAAAATAAGTTAAAATTCTTGCGTAGCGTCGCTGCTATGCACGGAGGATTGAATGAAAAAATTACTTAAAAGAATATGCTCCGCTTTCCTTGCGGCGGCAACCGTTTTCTGTTTTACGGGTTGCGGTAAAGGCGTCGTCAAAGACGGCAGTAAAATCGAAAAAATGAATATCGTTTTCGAATATACGGATACCGACGACAAAGCGCAGACGCTCAACGTGGAAATCGAACTTTATATGAACTACGCTCCGGCGACGATCGCTCACGTCAAATATCTTGCTTCGAAAGGTTATTACGACGGAACCGTCGTAAGCGATCTGAAGCAGAATCATATAGAACTCGGCGAATTTTATCTCGATAACGGCGAACGCAAATCAAGATACGACGAAAACGCTAAACTTGCGTATACTTCGATTATAAACTCCGATTACGTCAGCGGAAAAACGATTGCCAACGGTAAACGAAACAGATATACCGCGACGGGGAGCATCGTCGGCGAATTCAGGGCCAACGGAATAAGCAGTTCGAAAACTCTTACCGTTTCGGACGGTACGCTCGTATTGAAAAGGGATACTTTGAGTTACGACGTCGACGGCGGACACGATACGGCGAAAGGCACTCTTGCGCTCGTAACGGGTAGCGACGGTTATTATACCAACGTAGAAAGCGGCTATACCGCCGCGCAGTGTTTTGCCGTCATCGGTAAAATAACGAAAGGTAAAGATACGCTTAAAAAATTGATAACCGACGCCGATAAATACGTCAAGGACACCAACGGTTTGACCACTTACTATTTCGATTACGAAAATTGCGTAGACGGCAGCGATGAAAAATCGAAGGCTGTTTACGAACAGTTCGAATCTCTCGGACACGTATTCGTAAAAGACAGCGAAGGTAAATATACCGCAGTCGGCGGGGAAACCCCGATCGACGTAACGGGCGAGGATTACAGCGACGTTCTTTCCACATTGAATAGTAACAGCAAATATTTAAGGGCTGTTCCGTATAAGACGATAACGATAAAGAGCGTTAAGGTAAGTAAATAAAGACGGAACCGGCAGTCGCGGAATTATTGGGTTAAGACCCCAGGGGGCGAGTTTTTCTCGCTCCCTTATTTTTTTGTCCCGAAAAACGTTCGCAAAAAAATAAAAAAAATTTTTCAATATGGGTTGAAATTCGTTTTGTTATAGTATATAATTGAAATAAGCGGGGGTGGTTTACATAAAATCACAACGGATTCCCGAAAAAATATGAAAAGAGGAAAACTAAAATGATAAGGACAGAAGAGATCAGAAACGTAGCGATCATCGGGCACAGCGGCGAAGGTAAGACTACTCTTACCGAAGCCATACTTTTTAATGCGGGCGCGATAGATCGCCAGGGTAAAGTCGACGACGGAAACACCGTAAGCGACTTCGAGCAGGAAGAAATAGCCAGAAAAACGTCGATAAGCCTCACGGCTTCCCGTTGCGAATATACCGACAGAAAAAACAGACACGTAGTATTCAATCTTTTGGACGTTCCCGGATTTTTCGATTTCGAGGGCGAACGCAGCGAGGCTCTTGCGGCTGCCGATAACGCGTTGATAGTTACCGGCGCGAACGGAACTTTGACCGTCGGCACCGAAAAGGCGATAGAATACTGTCTTAAAAATAAAATCCCGTCTATACTTTTTATAAACGGACTTGATAAAGATAACGCAAATTTCGTTAAGACCGTCCACGCGATCAAAGAAAAATACGGCAATAAAATCGCGCCGATGATTATACCGAACATGGTAGACGAAAAAATGAAAGGTTTCGTGAAAGTGGCTTACGGCGTACTTCGCGACTGGGAAAGAAACGAACATCCTATTCCCGCAAATCTTCAATCCGACTACGAAGAAGCCCGTCTTGCTCTTTGCGAAGCGGCGGCCGAAAACGACGAAGGACTTCTCGATAAATTCTTCGCTGACGGCGACCTTACGGGCGAAGAAATCGAGCGGGGCGTAAAATTCGGCGTAAAGGCGTGTACGACCATAACCGTGCTCGGCGGCAGCGCGCTTAAAAATCAGGGAATATTCAACCTTATGGATAAAATGGTTTCTACCATGCTTTCCCCCGCCGACGCGCAACCCCAGAAGGCGTTCGACGACGGTAAAGAAATAGAGATCAGACCCGATTCGGGCGCCCCGGCCGTAGTCAGAGTTTTCAAAACGACCGTTGACCCGTTCGTCGGCAGACTTAATATGTTCAAAGTTCTTAACGGAACGGTTAAAAGCGGCGACACGCTTATCGACGGCAGAACGGGCGAAGCGCAGAAGATAAGTTCGATATATTATTTGCGCGGTAAAAAGCAGATACCTACCGACGAAATAGTCGCGGGCGATATAGGCGCGTTTGCAAAACTCGGCGCGGTCGCGACCGGCGACGCGTTGTCGGTAAGCGGAAAAATAATCACCCCGACGATAAAAATGCCTCCCGCCGAATACGCTATGGCAATCGGCTCGGCTAAAAAAGGCGAAGAAGACAAGGTTTTCGCGGGTCTTAAAAAATTGCAGGAAGAAGACGTTTCGTTCAGAATCGAAAAGAACCCCGATACGGGCGAAATGCTTATTGTCGGCGTAGGCGACACGCAACTTTCGGTACTTTGCAAAAAACTCAAAAACAAATTCGGTTGCGACGCGGTTTTAACCGAACCCAAAGTCGCTTACAGAGAAACTATAAGAAAATCCGCCGAGGGCGAAGGCAAACATAAAAAACAGTCTGGCGGCGCGGGACAGTACGGACATTGTAAAGTCCGCTTTGAACCGGGCGCGGAAGACGGCTTATACGAATTCGTCGACGCGGTCGTCGGCGGCGTCGTTCCCCGTCAGTTTATTCCGGCGGTAGATAAAGGACTTAAAGAAGCGATTAAAGAGGGCGTACTTGCGGGCTATCCCGTAGTAAATCTCAAATGCACGCTTTTCGACGGAAGTTACCACCCCGTAGACAGTAAAGAAGTCGCGTTCGTTTCGGCGGCGAGGCTCGCTTATCTCGACGGTATGAAGAAGGCTTCTCCGTGTATACTCGAACCCGTCATGAAAATGGATATTACCGTTCCCGACGGCTATCTCGGCGATATAATGGGAGATATGAATAAGCGCAGGGGCAGAATTTTAGGTACGGATACGGTTGACGGTAACGCGGTAGTTCCCGCCGAAGCACCGCAAGCCGAAATTCTTAAATACGCCACCGATCTTCGCTCGATGACGCAGGGCAGGGGCAGTTACGTTACCGAATTTGTCCGCTACGAAGAAGTTCCGTCGAATCTGCAAGATAAGATTATAGCGGAAGCAAAAAAACAATAACGAATAAAAAATAATCGTTCCGCCTTCCTTTTCACCGTAAAGCGGAGAAAGGGAAGGCGAAAGTATGAGGCGAAAATGATATTATCCGTATGCCCTAATCCGAGCGTCGATTGTACGATAGAACTCGATACGTTAAAAACGGGGTCGCTCAACAGGGTTGAAAATAAAGTAATAACTTACTCCGGAAAGGCGTTGAACGTCGCCGTAGGCGTGGCAAGGCTCGGCGGCGACAGTTTCGCAACGGGGTTTATGTTTGACGATAACGGAAAAATGTTTGTTCACGCGTTGGACGACGAAGGCGTAAAAAACACCTTCGTATGGAACAAAGGCGGGGCGAGAACCAACTATAAAATAGTCGATAAGCGCTCTATGATGACCGAAATCAACGACAAGGGCGAACCCGTTGCCGAAAAAGAACAAGAAGAACTTTTAGACCTCGTGGGTACTCTTTCGCAGCAGGCGAGCGTAGTCGTGATGAGCGGCTCGCTTCCGTCGGGCGTCGGCGACGATTATTATCTTCGGTTATCCGAAAGAATACCAAAGAACGTCAAAAAGATATTCGACGTTACGGGCGACAGGCTCGTAAACGCTCTTAAAGGCGGAGCGTATCTCGTAAAGCCCAATTTAGACGAACTGAAAGAAGTTACAGGCGAGCATTACGACGGCTATGACGAAATGCTCGGGGGGTGCAGAAGGCTTCTCGACGCGGGGGCGGAAAACGTCTTATTGTCGCTCGGCAGAAAGGGCGCGTTTTTAGTCGATAAAAATTCCGCGCTGTTTTGCAAAAGCGCGACGGTTGCGGTAAATTCCACGGTCGGTGGGGGGGACGGAATGGTCGCGGCGGTGGCATTGACTACCGAAAGGGGCGATTCGCGCGAAGAAATTCTGCGTTGCGCCGTGGCGGCGGGTACGGCTTCGGTAATGACTCCCGGTACGAATTTATTCTATAAAGATAAATTTCTCGAAATTTACGACAGAATCAAGGTCGAAAAAATATATTAAAAGCATACGCTTGCCTTTTTAATTAAAAAGTGTTACAATTTTTTTAATTAAGGAATAGTATGTAGCGTATCGAGATGGATAGAAAAATAGAAAAGATTTGTCGAAAATTCGGTATAGACGGCGAGTATTTATCCTACGAACTGTTGACCAACGGGCATATAAACACGACGTATAAAGTTTATTTCGTCCGTCGCGGCGAGGTTAAGGATTATATTTTACAGCGTATCAACGTGTACGTTTTCAAAAATCCGGAAGCCGTAATGGAAAATATCGTCAAAGTTACCGAGTATATCAGAGAAAAGATCAAGGCTACGGGCGTAAGCGCGAAACGCTACGTTCTGCATTACCAACCCACCGAGAACGGGAAATATTATTTCGTGGACGAAAAAGACGGTTTCTGGCGTTGCGCAAGGTTTATCGACGATTCGGTTACCTTCAATATAACCGATAATCCGACCGTCATAGAAGAAGCCGGCAAGGCATTCGGCGAATTTCAGATGTATCTTGCCGATTTTCCGGTACAAGACCTGAATATAGTAATTCCGCACTTTCATAACACCGTTTTAAGGTACGAAACCTTTGAAAATTCCGTACGGCGTAACGATATCGGCAGGGCGGACGGCGTAAAGGTCGAAATACAAAAATATCTTTCGCTTAAAGAAATCGCCACAAAAATGTATAAAATGCAGCGCGCGGGCGAACTTCCGCTCAAAGTTACGCATAACGACACCAAGTGTAATAACGTGCTTTTCGATAAAACGACGTTCAGACATTTGTCCGTTATCGACCTTGATACCGTTATGCCCGGGCTTGTCGGTTTTGACTTCGGCGACGCGATAAGGTTTACCGCCAACACGTGCGACGAAGACGAAAAAGACGTTTCGATAGTAAAACTCGATATGGATAAGTTCGAAGCGTTCACGCGGGGATTTTTATCCGCAGTCGGTCAGACTCTTTCCGAAAACGAAAAGAATACGCTTGCTCTCGGCGCGGTTACGATGACCGTCGAGTGCGGAATGAGGTTTTTAACCGACTATCTCGACGGCGATAAATATTTCAAAATATCCCGCGAAGAACAAAATCTCGACAGGGCAAGGTGTCAACTTGCTCTGGCGGAAGATATGATAACCCGCATCGACGAAATGAACGAAGTAGTCGATAAATACTTGTAACGGTATATACGGCGGGGTTCGTATTATTTATGATCGGTTCAACGCTTGACTATTTATAAGGTAAATGATATAATTTTGGCATACGACTTGAATCGTATGCCTTTTTACACGGCGTTTTATATGCGTAACTTTTTCAAAAAAATATCCGTCGCGCAGGGTATGATACTTGCGTTTATGTCGGTCATATTATTAGGGAGTTTTTTGTTATCGCTTCCTGTATCCTCGGTTTCGGGCGAGTGGACCGGTTACGGCGACGCGCTTTTCACGTCGGTTTCCGCAACCTGCGTTACGGGGCTGGTCGTTGTAGATACCGCTGCGCACTGGTCGATTTTCGGTCAGATGGTCATACTTTTGCTTATGCAAATCGGCGGGCTTGGCGTTATAACCATCGCCATAGGCGTTACCACCTGGACGAAGCATAAAATCGGACTGCACGAACGTACCGCGGTAAGAGATTCGCTTGCGGCTACGCAGATCGGCGGGGTCGTAAGACTTATGCGTTTTATCGTTACCGTCACGTTCGTTATCGAATTTATCGGCGCGTTGCTTTTATCGATAGCGTTTATCCCGAAGTTCGGATTTTTCAAAGGGCTTTGGTACGGAATATTCCATTCGGTATCGTCGTTTTGTAACGCCGGTTTCGACGTCTTGGGCGGCAAAGGCAACGAATACGCGTCTTTAACGGCTTACGCCGCAAATCCGCTCGTAAATATCACGGTTATGTTTTTAATCGTTTCGGGCGGGATAGGCTTTTTAACGTGGGACGACGTTCGTAAACATAAATGGCGTTTACGCGAATATCGCCTGCAATCTAAAATTATACTTTCGGCGACGGCGATATTGATTATTTTACCCGCGCTGTGGTTTTTCTTTTTCGATTTTTCGGGCGAATCGGCGGGTAAAAGAGTGCTTTTGTCGCTCTTTCAGGCGATTACTCCGAGAACGGCGGGCAGCAATACGGCAGACCTGACGAAGATGAAATCGAGCAGTCAGTTTCTTATGATGCTCTTAATGCTTATCGGCGGGGCGTCGGGTTCGACTGCGGGCGGAATTAAAATAAATACCGTAACGGTGTTGTTTATCGCTATGCTTTCGATATTCAGACGCAATAAAGACGTTACCGTTTTCAGAAGAAGAATTTCCGACGGAATCATCCGCAGGGCGGCGGCGGTTGCCGCGCTTTATATCACTCTTTGGGTGATAGGCGGGGTAACTATAAGCGCAATCGAAAATCTGCCCGTGTTCGATTGCTTATTCGAAACGGCTTCGGCGATAGGCACCGTCGGGCTTACACTCGGTTTAACCCCGACGCTCGGAGCGGCTTCGCGAACGATTTTAGCGATATTTATGTTCGTCGGCAGAATGGGCGGAATTACTTTCGCGTTCGCCACGATTATACGGAAGAACGACCCTTCGGCGCGGCTTCCCGAAGAAAAAATCAACGTCGGCTGAATAGCAGGGCGACCTCGTCGTTTTACTCGGGATAACGTAAAGTTTTCCGTCATCGCGAGCGTAGCGTGGCGACCTTAGGCAGTGTCGCCACCCCTCCCGCCTCTGTCGCCACCTCTCCCGCTTCAACGGGAGAGCATACTCCCGGAAGGGTGGTATTATACGGAGTAAATATTCAAAAACATACGAAAAGGAGCAATATATGAGTTACGCAGATAAGGTGTTCCGCGCAAATGCGGAAGATATATTACAAAACGGAGTATGGGATACCGATAAAGAAGTCCGCCCAAAGTGGCTTGACGGCACGCCTGCGCATACCGTAAAAAAGTTTTGTATCGTAAACCGCTACGATCTTTCAAAAGAGTTCCCGATAATGACTTTGCGTAAGCAGGGCTTTAAGAACGCCGTAGACGAAATTTTGTGGATATGGCAGAAAAAGTCGAATAAAATCTGCGATCTGCACTCTCATATATGGGATAGTTGGGCAGGCGAAGACGGAACGATAGGCAAGGCGTACGGCTACCAACTCGGCGTAAAACATATCTATAAAGAGGGCGAGTTCGATCAGGTAGACAGAGTTTTGTAATTGAAGTCGGTAGAATAAACCTTATATAATATAATTCAGAATTAAAAGCCCCCGGCGAAAGGGATTTCCTTTCGCCGGGGCTTTTTTATACCGTTTTATCGCATTAATTTCGGGGCTTTACGAATTTACTTAAACTTTACAAAGGCTTTACCGAAAATAGCCTGTTAAATTTTTTCGGGCGGTGTATAATACAGGTGTAAAGAGCGAAAGGGTGATGACCCCGTAGTCAAGCCGACAATAATTGCATTTGAATTCAAGCGCAATTATCATCGGCTACAAGGAAATAAAAAAGATGAAAACTAATAAAGGAGTAAAAAACAAAGATGAAAAAGAAATTTTTAGCAGTAGTTGCGGCTGGGGGAGGCGTTTTGTACGACCTTAAAAATAACCCCGCTTCGCGCAGAATCATGACGAATATCTATACTTTCGCCGACTTGCACGAAATGAATCTGTACCCGTGCGCGTATTCTATGACCTTTAACGTTACGGGCGATAAACTCAACGGAATACTCAATCAACGCTCCAACGATATGGCGGTGGCAAACAATTGGAACGTTATGCAATACGCCGTTTTAATGCATATGTTCGCGCAGGTTTCGGGTCTTAAAGTGGGCGAACTCGTACACGTTATCGCCGACGCGCATATCTACGACAGACATATTCCGTCGGTTAAAGAAATGCTCGAAAACCCCGAATATCCCGCGCCGAAATTCATAATGAACCCCGACGTCAAAAACTTTTACGACTTTACCGTCGACGATTTTAAGTTGGAAGGCTACGAAGCGACTCCGCTTAAAAAGCGGTTGGAGGTCGCCGTATGATACGCGCGATAGTCGCGGCAGACGAAAAGTGGGGCATAGGCAAAAAGAACGATTTGCTTTTCAGGTTGCCGGCGGATATGAAGTTTTTCCGCTCGACCACGCTCGGCTCTACCGTTTGCATGGGGTATAACACGCTGTTGTCGTTCCCGAACGGGAAAC
>FR898490.1:0-5794 GCA_000437515.1 Acidiphilium sp. CAG:727
CTTGATTAGTTCAAATCTCTAATGGCTAGCGTAATAAAAATAAATAATTTTCTGAAATATCAAGAAAGATATTTCACATATAAAAACACTCCTTTGTAGAAATTTGCGGGCGAATAGTGTATACTAGTCCCAAAAAATAGGAGTGTTTTATGTTATATAAAGATTTTTTAACTTTTTGGCTCGAAAATTACGTAAAACCCGACACCAAATTCCGAACCTATCTGCGATATAGTCAGATAGTGCGCATTTACGTTGCCGAAAAAGTCGGAGAATACGACTTGTCGGAACTGACGCCTATAATTTTGCAGACCTTTATAGCGGACATGCTGACGAACGGAAATGGCAGATGGGGTGCGGATGGGCTTGCGCCGAATACGGTCAATTCGATTGTTTCGGTCTTGAAAAATTCGCTGAAGACAGCGTGTATGCTCGGTTGTACGGACAGGCAACTCGGAGATAAAATAAAACGCCCGAAAGTGCGTGAGCGAAAAATAGAATGTTTTAGCATAAGGGAACAGAGAAAAATAGAAAACGCGGTTTTGACCAGCAGAAAACATAAATATTTCGGAGTTTTGTTGTGCCTTTATACGGGGCTTCGCATAGGAGAAGTCGTTGCTCTCAAATGGAATGATATTGACCTTAAAAAAGGAATGTTATCGGTCAATAAAACTTGTTACGATACGCCGGAGGGGCTTGTTTTCGACGATCCGAAAACCGTACATTCAAGACGAATAATACCGCTTCCCAGACAAATTATGCCTATTTTGCGTGAAAAAAGGAAGACGAGTAAATCCGACTTCGTCGTATCGGAAAAAGGCAAGCCCGTTTCGGTACGCTCCTTTCAACGAAGTTTCGAACTGCTTCTCAAAAGACATCGCATAGAGCACCGCGGTTTTCACTCTTTAAGGCATACTTTCGCAACCCGCGCTCTGGAAAGCGGAATGGACGTAAAAACGCTGTCCGAAATTTTAGGGCATAAAAATCCGTCTATTACGTTAAGCCGTTACGCGCATTCGTTTATGGAACATAAATCCGCCATGATGAACCGCCTCGGAAAGTTACTGTAAACTTTATCGGTACGTATTTCCGATGATAGGACTATGGGCAAAATATACGGTCATGTTGAGCGTAAGCGAAACATCTCCCGGAAGGGTAGTTTCCCGCGGAGTGTATATTACGGTAAAATCAAGTCCGACGGTTTTGCCCTTCCGGGCGATCCTTCGGTAACCCTCAGGATGACAGATGCACGTGTCATTATGAACACAGTGAAGTCCCTCGGGAGGTCGCCCCCTCTCCCGCTTCAACGGGAGAGCATACTCCCGGCAATGTAGATCCGGTCCGTATAAAAAATATACTCGCAAAACTTTATGCTTTCAAAAGTTTTGCGAGTACGACGTTCGTTATTTTCGTTTGTCTTCGTCGGGGAAGTCTGCCGGCGGTTTGCGGTCTTTCGAAGCGGAGATTTTCTTCGAAACGTATTGCATAAGGTAAGTAATCGACATTATTACGCCGACAACCGCGAGCATCGCGACGAGCCCTTGCCAGAGTATGGTTAAAGATTTTTGCAAAGCGGATTGATCTATTTCCAAAAGTAAAGATAACATAAGTCTTTTGCCTCCTTAAAGTACGAATCCGATAATAAGTCCGCCGACTATCGCAGAAGCGATTTGCCCTGAAACGTTTGCGCCGACGGCGTGCATCAAAAGGTAATTCGTCGGGTCTTCTTTAATTCCTATTTTATGCACGACTCTCGCCGACATCGGGAATGCCGAAATACCTGCCGCACCGACCATCGGATTGATTTTGTTTTTCGAGAACAGGTTCATTACCTTGGCGCACATAACGCCGCCTACGGTGTCGAATACGAACGCGAATAAACCGAGCGCCATAATCGTAAGCGTTTCGACTTGCAGGAATTTTTCCGCCTGCATCTGGAACGCTATCGTAATACCGAGCAGCAGAGTTATAAGATTGCACAGCGTGTTTTTCGCCGTGTCGGCAAGGCTCGAAAGCACTCCGCACTCGTTAAGCAGGTTGCCGAACATCAAAAATCCGACGAGCGCGAGGCTTTTCGGGGCGATAAGTCCCGCGACCATGGTTATAACTATCGGAAAGAGAATTTTGACGATTTTGCTGACCTTTTTGCCCTTGTATTCCATGCGGATAAGTCGTTCTTTTTTGCTCGTAATGCACTTGATTACGGCAGGTTGTATAATCGGAACGAGCGCCATGTACGAGTACGCTACGACTACTATCGCTCCGAGATAACCGCTGCCGAGCGTTTTTGCGACGAGTATAGAAGTCGGACCGTCTGCCGCGCCGATTATACCGACCGAAGCGGCGTCGGATATATTGAATCCGCAAAGAACGGCGAGTATAATCGTCAGAAAGATTCCGAGTTGAGCGAACGCTCCCAGAATCATAAGTTTCGGGTTGACGATTAACGGCTCGAAGTCTATCATCGCGCCTATACCTATAAATAACAGGATAGGCAGGGCTTCGGAGGCTTCTATTCCGATTTCGTAGAGCCACTCTATTATACCGACTTCCGTGTTTTCGACGACTTTTCCGCCGCACGCCGTGCAAGTTTCTACAAGTTGCTTAAACGTCTGTTTGCAACTTTCGCATACGTACGACGTATTCGTAAGCGTGTTCGAAAACGGAATGTTGACGAGTATCGCGCCGAAGCCGATCGGAAGCAGAAGGGCGGGTTCCATTTCTTTCTTGATTGCAAGAAAGATTAAAATTCCGCCGATGAGCCACATTACCGCGTGTTGCCAGGTAACGTTGGAAAGGGTTTCTATAAGGAATTCCATAATAATCTCCTTAAAATTATTGCCGATCTTTATTAGCCACAATCATCTGTGGCTAAAAATAAAAGCCGTGGGCAAAAACGCGTCATTGCTACACGTTTTTGCCCACGGGTCTATCGTTTTGTGGTAAAACCCGGGCTTCTATCGTTTGATGGTAAACCGAGGCTTGCCGTTTACTCGTTCGGCCCGCCCGTGTTAGCGATGTACCCGCAGAAAAAAATTCTGCCGATTACTCCCCATGAAAACGTTATTATTTTAGCAAAGGTTAAAGTTTATGTCAAGCGAAAGAACGCATATTTTCCGCGTACAAAAAAACAATATTTCAGAATAAATATTGACAAGTTTTTTGCGTTGTGATATGATATAAAAGGAAAATAAGTCGCGGACGATAAAAACGCGATTTACGCGAGGTTTTATGCAGGATTTCGGTTACATAGAAAGGTTTTCTCATCTCGGTTTCGGTATGTTCGTACATTTCGGACTTTATAGCGTTTTAGGCAAAGGCGAGTGGTATCTTACGAGCAACCCGAATGCGGATATAAACAAATATAACGCCCTTATAAATAAGTTCAAGATAAAGAAGAAATGGGCGAAAGATCTTGTCGCCACGGCGAAAAACGCGGGTTGTAAATATATTACCCTTACCACCCGTCATCACGACGGATTTTCGCTTTACGATACCAAAGGGCTGAACGATTTCGACGCCCCTCATTCTGCCGCGGGCAGAGATCTGATTAAAGAGTTTGCCGACGAGTGTCATAAGGCGGGTATAGTTCCGTTTTTCTACCACACTCTGCTCGACTGGCATAACCCCGATTATAAAAACGACTTTCCGAAGTATATCGACTATCTCGATAAAAGCATAGAAATTCTTTGTACGTCTTACGGTCAAGTGGGCGGCTTCTGGTTTGACGGCATGTGGGATAAGCCGGACGCCGACTGGCAGGAAGACCGTATTTACGGCACTATAAGAAAATATCAACCCGAAGCGATGATTATCAACAATACGGGTTTGTCGGCTTGCGGAAAGACGGGGCACAGAGAGATAGACAGCGTTACTTTCGAACGCGGAAAACCCGCATACGTTGATAAGAGCGAAAAACCTATCGCCGGCGAGATGTGTCAGGTACTCAACGACCATTGGGGTTACGCGAAAGAAGATTGCAATTATAAATCGGTAAAAGAACTTATAGAAAACCTCGTGGATTGCAGAAAGTTCGGCTGTAACTTTTTGCTCAACACGGGCTTGAAGGGCAACGGCGACGTTAATTGTATGGACTATTGCCTGCTTGACGAAGTCGGTAAATGGGTAAAAGTAAATAAAGAATTTATCTATGACGTAAAGCCTTGCGACCTGACTGCGGAAAATGCCGACGTCGTAACCGACGGAAAGTATTATTACGCAATTATAAAAGACGTGCCTATGTCCGCCGACGTGAACGTCGCTTTGGGCGGAAACGTAAAAACGGTCAAAGTAAACGGCGTAATCGATAAAGCGGTATGGCTTGACAACGGTAAACGCATTAAGATCAAAAAAGGCGATACCTTTGCGGCGGAACCCTTTGTTTACGGCAGAAGTTATTCCGTAAGAGTGGCGAAATTCACGCTTAAATAAAGATTATCCCGGAAGGGTGGTTTACCGAAGAATCAAATAAAAAAACCGGACGAAAAATCATGATATATAAACTTTTCCCCGAATGTAAAGACTACGTCTGGGGCGGCGAAAGATTAAAAACCGAATACGGCAAGGTTACGGATAAAACGCCGTGCGCCGAGAGTTGGGAACTGTCTTTTCATAAAGACGGCTTGACTAAAATCGCGGACGGAAGAACTCTGCAAGAAGTCGTTACCAAAGACGATCTCGGTAAAAACTGCGAACGATTCAAGTTTTTTCCGATGCTCGTTAAGTTTATCGACGCGAAGCAGAATTTGTCCGTTCAGGTGCATCCGAGCGACGACTACGCGTTGAAATACGAAAATTCCTACGGTAAAACCGAGTGCTGGTATATCATCGACGCGACCGACGGCGCGGGCATTTATTGCGGCTTCAAAAGAGATACGAACGAGAAAGAATTTCTCGGATACTTAAACAGCGGCAAGGTCGAAGAACTTCTTAACTTTATTCCCGTAAAGAAAGGCGAGTGCTATTTTATCGCCTCGGGTACGGTACACGCGATCGGCGCGGGCTGCCTTATATGCGAAGTTCAGCAAAACAGCAATCTGACGTATAGGGTTTACGACTATAATCGTCGCGGGGCGGACGGAAAACCCCGCGAACTCCATATCGACAAAGCCGTAAAAGTCATAAATTTCAAAAAATACGAACCCGTTTCGTTTGCCGACGTCGCTTCCGGCGTGGCGAAAACCATAGCCGAGTGCGACTACTTCCGTTTGAGAAAACTCGACTTGAAAGGCGGGTATTCCGCGGTAAACGCCGGCAGTTTTACCTGCGTAAACGTAGCGGAGGGGTCGGGTACGATAAACGGCGAAACTTTCAAAAAGGGCGACGGCTTTTTCGTTACGGCAGCGCAGAAATTTACTATCGCGGGTAACGCGACCGTTCTTTTGGCGGACGTTCCGCCCGCAAAAGAATAAACTTTCGGTTATCTACGGGTCAGTGGCGAAAAAGGCGAAAAAAATACGGCAAATTCCGCTATTGAAAACGTTTGAAAAATAGGGTACAATCTATCGTGAAAAAGGCTTGCGGCGAGAAATTCGTCGCAGCGTTCAAATAAAAATCAAGAGAGGGCAAAAAAATGGCAAAATCAAGACTTATAGGAGATTATCCCGTAATCGGTATAAGACCGACCATCGACGGCAGACGCGGCAAGATTAAAGTTCGCGAAAGCCTCGAAGATCAGACTATGAACATGGCGAAGTCCGCGGCTAAACTCATCGAGGACAACGTATTTTATTCCAATGGCGAACACGTGAAAGTAATCATCGCCGACACGACTATCGGCAGAGTTGCCGAAGCCGCC
>FR898490.1:5860-12053 GCA_000437515.1 Acidiphilium sp. CAG:727
TCCCGTTGCGCCGTGTGGGTGCTGCGGCGCCGAAACCATGGATATGGATCCTATGACCATCAAGGCGGTATGGGGCTTTAACGGGACGGAAAGACCGGGCGCGGTTTATCTTGCGTCGGTACTCGCTACCCATAACCAGAAAGGACTTCCCGCGTTCGGCATTTACGGACACGAAGTACAGGAAGCCGACGACACTTCTATCCCTGCCGACGTAAGCGAGAAGATTCTCCGCTTTGCAAGGGCGGCTGTCGCAGTCGCCACCATGAGGGGTAAATCTTACCTTCAGATCGGTTCGGTTACGATGGGTATCGGCGGCTCGATTATCAGCCCCGAATTTTTCGAAGAGTATCTCGGTATGAGAGTGGAATCGGTTGACGAAGTAGAAATCATCCGCAGAATGACCGAAGGTATTTACGACAGAACGGAATATAAAAAGGCTCTTGCCTGGGTTAAAGAAAAATGCAGACCGGACTTCGATAAAAACCCCGTCGAAATGCAGAAAACTCCCGCTCAGAAAGAAAAAGACTGGGAATTTACCGCTAAAATGGCGTGCATTATAAAGGATTTGTTCAACGGCAACAAACGCCTTCCGAAGGGCAGAGAAGAAGAAATGGTCGGACACAACGCCATCGTAGGCGGCTTCCAGGGACAAAGACAGTGGACGGACTTTTATCCCAACTGCGATTTCCCCGAATCCATTCTCAACTCCTCGTTCGACTGGAACGGCGCGAGAGAGCCCTATATTTTAGGTACGGAAAACGATACGCTTAACGCTACGAGTATGCTGTTTATGAAACTCCTTACCGGCAGAGCGCAGATGTTCGCGGACGTAAGAACTTACTGGTCGGGCGACGCCGTAAAGAGAGTTACCGGCTACGAACTCGAAGGACGCGCGAAAGAAGCGGACGGTTTCATTCACCTTATCAATTCGGGCGCGTGCTGCGTTGACGCCTGCGGCGAAGTCAAAGACGAAAACGGCAACGCCGTCATGAAAAAGTGGTGGGAAGTTACCGACGCGGATATCGACACGATGATGAACGCTACGACCTGGCCGTACGCCGATTTGGGTTACTTCCGCGGCGGCGGTTATTCGTCGAGATTCGTAACCCGCGCGGAAATGCCCGCTACCATGATAAGACTTAACCTTATCAAAGGTCTGGGTCCCGTACTTCAGATCGTCGAAGGCTGGACGGTTAAACTTCCCGACGAAGTTACCGATAAACTCTGGAAGAGAACGGACTACACCTGGCCGTGCACCTGGTTTGCTCCGCGCGTAACGGGTAAGGGCGCGTTCAAGTCCGCTTACGACGTCATGAACAACTGGGGCGCGAACCACGGCGCGATTTCTTACGGACATATCGGGGCAGACCTTATCACTATGTGCTCGATGCTCCGTATCCCCGTATGTATGCACAACGTAGACGAAAACGACATCTATCGTCCGTCGGCATGGGGCGCGTTCGGTATGGACAAAGAAGGTCAGGACTATCGCGCTTGCGCCGCTTACGGTCCTCTCTATAAAAACATAAGAAAATAATTTAAGCGTAACGCTTACTTTCCCCTGCGGATGACCGTAGGGGAAGTTTGCGTATTTTAAGGTAAAATGAAAACTATCTGGTACGATAAAGAAAACGAAGTCAATTCTTACGCGGAATGCGTAAGCCGCTTTCGCTACGACGACGGCGAGTGCTACGCCGATATTTCCGCCGACGGAGAATTCGAATTATATATTAACGGCAAATTCGCGGCTAACGGTCAATATCCCGATTATCCCTTTTATAAGGTATACGAGCGCGTCGATATAAGCGAATTTTGCGTAAAAGGCGAAAACGTTATCGCCGTAAGGGCGTATCACGACGGACTTAAAAACAGTTCCGTATGGTATCCGAAGACGGCGGGGGTTGCTTTCAGAGTATTTTCGGGCGAAACGGTTTTGACCGAATCCGACGAAAATACCCTTGTAAGAAAGTCGCTCGTCTATAAGTCGGGCGATATGGAAGTCATAACCAATCAACTCGGATATTCCTATAAAGCGGATCTGACGAAAGAAGACGACTGGAAAACTCGTATCGGCTGCGACGGCTTCGTAAACGCAGAGGTCAAAGACGCCGATTATACTTTTAATCCTCGTCCCGTAAAGCGTTGCTTGCTGTCCTCGCCGCTCGAAAGTAAAGCGGTCATGCAGGGCTATTTCGTAGAAGCCGGCGGAGATCTGCCGTCGCTTAAAGCGCAGAACGCTCTTTTGGGCTTCGTAAGATTTTCGGATATGACGGGCAAAGATAAGATAAAATTTGCCGATAAACCCGTCGGATTTGCCTGCGAAAAAGGCGACGGAATTTACGCCGTATACGACCTCGGCAGAGAAACTTCGGGGTATATGAACTTCGATATTACCGTTGACGAAGACGCGGATATGATCGTCGCTTACGGCGAACACCTGTTCGACGGCAGAGTAAGGGCCGAAATAGGGCTCAGAAATTTCGCTTTTTCGGTTAAACTCAAAAAGGGCAAAAACGTCTTTTCAAATTATATACGCCGCCTGGGGCTTCGGTATCTGCAAGTGTACATATATGCGCATAAGGCGACTATCGATAAATTGACGGTACGGGAATATTTTTATCCCGTCGAAGAATTACCGAAAAAATTCAACGATAAACTCGTCGAAAAAATCTACGAAACGGGCGTAAGAACGTTAAGGCTCTGCATGCACGAGCATTACGAAGACTGCCCGTGGCGCGAACAGGCTCTTTACGCGATGGATTCGAGAAATCAGATGCTTTTCGGTTACGGCGCGTTCGGCGAATACGAATACCCCAGGGCGAGTTTAAGGACTATCGCGCTTTCTACCGACGAAGACGGATTGTTTTCGCTCTGTTCCCCCGCAAAGATGAATATAACCATTCCTATATTCTCGCTTTTCTGGGTGCTTGCGCTTTACGAAAACGCGAAAGCGGATACGGATAAAAAATTCCTTGCCGAAATGATACCGCACGCCGAGCGTATAGCCGATATTTTCGCGGCAAGACTTACCGAAAACGGCGTAGAGAGTTTTCAGGGCGTAAGGTACTGGAACTTTTACGAATGGTCGGCGGGGCTTGACGGCGGCGAAATTTTCAAAAAAGTCGAAAGCGCGCCGTCGAAAGATATAATACCCACGGCAATACTCGCTTTGGCTGCGGAATATATTTCCGAACTCGAAAAAATTCTCGACAGAAAAGAGCAAGCCGAAACTTATCGTAAACTTTCCGAAAAAGCCGCGTCTGCGGTCGGTAGTTTCTACGACGAAGAAAGCGGGCTTTACTATTCCTATATAAAAGACGGTAAAAAGACGGGATTGCACTCCTATTCGCTTGCCGCGGCGCTGTATTCGGGCGCGGTCGGTAAAGAAAGAGCGAAAAAAATAGCAGAACTTTTAATCTCGAAAGACGAAAGAATTACGCCTTGTACGCCTGCGGCGTTGCAACTTTATTACGAAGCGATAATCACTTATTCCAAAAACGGACTTGACTTCGTCTGGAACGATATTGAGGAACGTTTCGGAAAGATGATATATTCGGGCGCGACTTCTCTTTGGGAAACCGATCTCGGCGAAGCGGACTTTGACGAAGGCGGCAGCCTTTGTCACGCATGGTCGGCTGTTCCTTGTTATATCTACGACAAATTCGGCAGATAAAGCCGTTCGTCTAACGATAATATTCGTGTCATTCCGTCATCGCGTCAATGGCGAGTTAAATAATTTGCTTGCAAGGATTATTTAACGAAGGTATTCATAAGGCGATTGCAATTGAGTATCAATTGCTTAAACGTTAGTTTCAAACGCGTTAGCGTTAATCGCCGAATAGCAGTAGCGTGGCGATCCCCGCAATAAAGGGCGGTATTCGACTGACTTAAAATCAAAACGAAAGAGCCGAAACGCAAGGAAAATCCTTTGCGCCAAAACGCAAGGAAAATCCTTTGCGTTTCGGCTCTTTCGTTTTTCTCTCTTTCGTCAGCGTAAAATTATTTTGAAAAAAGTTATTAAAAACGGTTGACAAACCGTCTGCGAAAGAATATACTGTAAACAGTTGAATAATTGTTCAACCGTTAGCAAACGTAAAACACGGAGAAATATATGAAAGACGAAATCAGGATGTGCGAATGCGAACACACTCACGAAAACGTGCTTGAAAAGGTAAGGGCAATGATGCCCGACGAAGACCTCGTTTACGACGTTGCGGAACTTTTCAAAGTATTCGGCGACAGTACCCGGACGAATATCTTAATGGCTCTTTTCGAAAGCGAAATGTGCGTATGCGATATAGGCGCGCTTCTCAATATGACTAAATCCGCCATATCTCATCAATTGCGCATACTTCGTCAAAGTAAACTCGTCAAGTCGAGAAAGTGCGGGAAAGAGGTGTTTTATTCGCTTGCCGACGAACACGTCATTAAAATTTTCGAAATGGCGATAGAACACGTTAAAGAATAATCGATAATGCGATTATAAAACGTAAAGATAAAAATCAAAGGAGTAAATTATGAAAAAGGTAGTAAGAATCAAAAATCTGGATTGCGCCAACTGCGCCGCGGCGCTTGAAAGGGCGGTTGCCAAAATCGACGGAGTCAATTCCGTAAACGTAAGTTTTATCGGCGAAAAAATGACGCTCGATTACGATGAAAACAAAAACGTTCTCGACGAAATAAAGACCGCCGCAAAAAAACTCGAACCAGACTGGGAATTTATAGGTTTATAATCTGAAGGAAATGATTTTTTATGGATAAAGACCTTGTAAAAAAAGCGATACGGACGGGCGTTTGCCTCGTCTGTTTCTTTGCTCTTTTCATAGCGGATAAAATAGTCGTGATAAACGACAGCGTAAGGCTTGCGCTTTACGGCGTTATTTACCTCGCCGCCGCTTATGACGTTCTGTGGAAGGCGATCCGCAATATCTGTCACGGTAAAGTTTTCGACGAAAACTTTCTTATGACGGTTGCTTCTCTCGGCGCGTTCGCGCTCGGTATCGTTAAGATGACCAAGGGCGAGCACGGAGATTTCGCCGAAAGCGTAGCGGTTATTCTGTTTTATCAGGTCGGCGAAATCTTTCAGGATTACGCGGTCGGCAAGTCGAGAAAATCCATCGCTTCGCTTATGGACATCCGCCCGGATCAGGCGCGGGTTTTCCGCGACGGAAAGTGGGTTGAAGTCTATCCCGAAGAAATTTCGGTCGGCGAAATCGTTCAGGTACACGCGGGTGAAAAAATTCCGCTCGACGGCGTGGTTATAAATGGTAATACAAACCTTAACACCTGCGCGTTGACGGGCGAAAGCGTTCCCGTGTTCGTCGAAGAAGGCTCTTCGGCAATGAGCGGAACGATCGTTCTCGACGGCTCGATCGATATAAAAGTAGAAAAAGAATTTTACGACAGTACGGTGTCTAAAATTCTCGATATGGTCGAAAACGCTTCGGGCAAAAAGGCTAAAACCGAAAACTTTATCTCGGTATTCGCAAAATATTACACTCCTTTTGTCGTTTTCACCGCGCTTGCGCTCGCGATTATCCCGCCCGCGATTATTTCTGTAGTGAACGCCGCTTCCGACGGGGCGGTCTGGGCAAGTTGGATAGAGCGCGCTCTTACGTGCCTCGTAGTTTCTTGTCCGTGCGCTCTCGTCATCTCTATTCCGCTCGGATTTTTCGGCGGCATAGGCGGAGCGAGCAGTAAGGGCATACTTATAAAAGGCGCGAATTATATAGAGCAACTCGAAAAAGTCAACGCGGTAGTGTTCGATAAAACGGGAACTTTGACTACGGGCGAATTCAAGGTATGTAAAGTCTTTCCAGAAGACAGGCGGGAAGAAGTCCTTAAAGCCGCGTATATCTGCGAATATAAATCCACTCACCCGATAGCGAAGAGTATCGTTGCCGAAGGCGTCGGAGAAGAAGACGAAAGTTACGCCGTAACCGAAGTTGCGGGTAAGGGTATCGTCGCCGAAAAAGACGGCGAAAGGCTTGCGTGCGGTAACGCGAAACTCATGCTTGCCGAAAACGTAAAAATCGAAGAAGCCGATTTTTCGGGTACTACGGTCTATGTCGCCAGAAACGGCGAATATCTCGGCGCGATTTGCGTTTCCGACGTGGTTAAACCCGACGCCAAACGCGTTATAGACGGACTTAAAGAACAAAAGACGAAAGTCGTTATGCTTACGGGCGATAAC
>FR898491.1 GCA_000437515.1 Acidiphilium sp. CAG:727
CGTTACTTCTATCGGTGAGAGGGCGTTCGGTTATTGCAGCAGTCTTACAAGCGTAACAATCGGTAACGGCGTTACTTCTATCGGTTATGATGCGTTCTATGATTGCAGCGAGCTTAAGAATATTTATATAACCGATTTGACTGCTTGGTGCAATATTTCGGGATTGAATTATCTTATGATTTATGGTTCAAGCGCTAAAAACTTCTATCTCAATAATGAACTTGTAACAAATCTCACAATCCCTGACGGCGTTACTTCTATTGATGATTGGGCGTTCAGGGGTTGCAGCGGTTCTTATGCGTTCAAAGGTTGCAGCGGTCTTACAAGTATAACAATCCCCGACAGTGTTACTTCTATCGGTGGTTCTGCGTTCTATGGTTGCAGCGAACTTAAGAATATTTATATAACCGATTTGACTGCTTGGGTCAATATTTCGGGATTAGATGACCTTATGTGGTATGGTTCAAGCACTAAAAACTTCTATCTCAATAATGAACTTGTAACAAATCTCACAATCCCTAACGACGTTACTTCTATCGGTGATGGTGCATTCAGCGGTTGCAGCGGGCTTACGAGCGTAACAATCCCCGACGGCGTTACTTCTATCGGCTCTTATGCGTTCAGGGGTTGCAGCAGTCTTTCGAGTATTACCATTCCCGACAGTATTACCTCTATCCGTCAATATGCGTTCTCTGGTTGTAGCGGTCTTACAAGTATAACAATAGGTAACAGCGTTACTTCTATCGGTGAGAGGGCGTTCTATGATTGCAGCAAACTTACGAGCGTGATATGGAACGCCGAAAATTGTACAAAAGCAGGATCAAATAAATATCCTATATTTTTCGGTTGCTCAAAATTATCAAGTATAACCATTGGCGAAAACGTTAAAACCATACCTGCTTATGCATTCAAAAGCGGAATTACAAGTATAACAATCCCCGACAGCGTTACTTCTATCGGCTCTTATGCGTTCGAAGGTTGCAGAAGACTTACGAGTATAATAATCTCTGACGGCGTTACTTCTATCGGTTATCAAGCGTTCTGTGGTTGCAGCGAACTTAAGAATATTTATATAACCGATTTGA
>FR898492.1 GCA_000437515.1 Acidiphilium sp. CAG:727
CCCTCAACAAGCAAATCCTTTTGACAGACTATATTCGGGTTTAGTTTCAAGTTAAATTTCAATCTATACCATGTTCCCATATCGATAATTTCCAATATTTCATTGACACCATAACACGACTTTCTGCCTTTCTTATCAACGCCTGTAACGTAATCTTCCGTTATCCGAACCTCTACAGGTAAATCGCTTAGATCCATAAAAACAGATATAAGACCCATTATAAGAAAAATAATTAAGACCAAATAACACCAGTAGGATACCGCAAACGCAAAACACGTTACCGGTATTGCTCCGAAAATTACTAAACCCATAACAAAAATAACGCGCATCTTAATTTTTGTTATTCTCATATAACGTAAACTATCACCGCTTAATTCCCCTCTGAATAAAAACATACGCCCTCCTATTCGGTTAAAATCTTAACGTCCGTCGGAACCGTGGGTTGCGATGGTTCACTATCCTCAATTACCTGCATTTTATCGCCGTAAAATAAAAAACTGTCATTTTTATTCCTTATTTTTGCTTT
>FR898493.1:0-11029 GCA_000437515.1 Acidiphilium sp. CAG:727
GGGCGCAGTAGCCGTTCCGTATCCCGCAACTTTCCGACTGCTTAAAATTTCGCCGTTTTCCGCGACGAAACGCACGCTGCACGTCCATTTTTTTTGTATATAAACGAACTCATCCGATTTTTTTTCGCCCGTTGCCGCATTTGTAACGAGCGTTTTCATTCTGCCGTCCTTAATGGTGTTAAACTCCGAAAACGCGTTCCTGACGTATTCGTATTTCCCGCTGTTGCTGGTTATAACGAGATTGTCTATCACGGCCGTCGCGGACTTCTCGTCTTTCGTATAGCACGCAAGCCCGACGGTGTTCGACGACGTAAAAGAGTTTGTTACCGTTAAAACGTTCAGAAAAGAGTTTTCACTTTCGCAAATACCCTTTTTATCGACCGACCACGCTTCGTTTTTAGCGTCGAACTTAATTCGGTAAGTATATCCGGCATCGAAAACGTCGGTTTCGACGTCCAAGGTTTTGCTTGAAACGACTCCGTCTCCGAAAAGCATATAATCTGTCATTTCGGAAAGTTTGCCGAGTTTTTTCGAATCACCCGCCACTACTCCGAAATATCCGCCCGCGCTTCTCCACTGTAAATCGAACGTAACAGTCGCGTTTCCGTCGCCGACCTGAGTGTAATATTCGGTAAGACATTCTTCGCCCGTAGCGACGATATAAGCGTTAAAATCGTCCTCTTCCGCGCTTGCCGCGCTTGCCGTCGTTCCGCCGAACGCGGAAACAATCAACGCAGACGCAAACGCCGCTAAAATAAGTATCTTTTTCATATCGTTTCCTTAAAATGCTTTTGTCGATAAACAGGCTTATCGCAAAATAAGCCTGTTTATTTCTATTCGGATTATCTCGAGAATACTATATCCGCGATGTATCCGCGGGTAACGGTATTTTTGTTGTTGTCGGCAGCCACGCAATATACATACTGATCTTTCGTAAAATCAATTTTCTCGTCGGTCAGACTAATAGCGTGTTCGTAATTTCCCGCAGCGTTTTTGACGCAGTAACTGCTGATCGCTCCGCTTACGTAGTCCAAAATATATCCGCCGCCCACTTTACAAGGGTACAATCTCGACGTGGTATTGACAAAGTTACCCGTATCCGTATTTTTGTCGCCCTCAAGGTTATTCGCGTAGACGATAGTCATCTTCGTATACCCCTCGGCAATCTTTTTCCGTATAACCTCCCCCGAAATAAAACACCAGAATTCACCCGAACCGTTTACCGGACTCATTACCCATCCTTTACCTTCGATATATCGTACGGCCCCGTTATCGCTTGCGCTGCCAAGCATCCAGCCGGACTTATCCTCTTTCACCTCGGGTTCGCCTTTTTCGAATACTATGTCGGCAATGTAACCGCGAGTAACTTTTTTGCCGTCTGCATCCTTATTGTAACATAAAACGTCTATATCTCTCGTGAAGTCGTAGTTTGCGTCGGCGAGATTTACGTAATGTTCATAATATTTCACGCCGTCTTTTTCAACTTCGGTACAATAATCGGCGATAGTTCCGCTCACATAGTTGTAATCGCAATTTCCGGTTCCCTTCAATATGGGGCAGATCATCGATGCGGTATTCGTGAATTTACCGACGTTCGGGTTATCCTCACCGTCAAATCCATTCGCGTAGACGATAGTCATCTTCGTATAGCCTTCGGCAATTTTCTTCTGAATAATTTCGCTCGGAATTATGCTCCAGAACTGTCCCTGAGACCCGCCGTTCGTCGCGTCTTTCATTACCCAGCCTTTATCTTCGATATAATCGACGGCGCCCCAATAAGTGCCGTTGCCGACAACCCAGCCCGATCTGTCTTCATAGCCGAACTCGGTCACCATAATTTCCAAAGGATATTCGTTGGTGCGTTCGGTGTAAATATAAATATCTCTGCCCGCATATATATTCAAATCGAGCTTGAAATCGATTTTCTTGCCTGCGTTGTAGAAATCAGCCCAATCGTAAAACGCTATCGCCGTTTCCTTGCTCCAAAGGTTAGCAGTATCGTCCGCGGCAACTTTTATCGGTTTATTTTTGCTGTCCTTATCGGCAATTCCGGGAGCAGGATTCTTTGCAATAACAGAAAGAGAACTATAACCCAACTTTTTCAATTCGGTAAGAACATATCCGGGGATTATCGCATAAACATTTCCGCTTTCGGTGGAAGATATAATATATCTGCCGGTTTCCGATTTGGCGGCAACGGTAGCGGTAGCCGTTTGCGGCGTAATGAAACACTCTTTTACGTTCTTGTTGCAGTTCGTGCAAACACCGTCGCCATCGAACGAATGTTCGGCAACGATTTTTTCGGTTTCCTTTTCATTGCATTCGTCGCAAACTCTTTCTCTTAACCCCTCTTCGCTGCAGGTCGCCTCTTTGAGAATTTTCCATTCACCGAAGTTATGCGCCGTAGTAGCAGTTTCTACGTGTTCGCAGTCGTCCGCTATACAATGTCTGTCGTGACAAGTAAATTCGTCGGCGTATCTATGCCCCGCTGCAGGAATATCGCTTTCGTCGATTGCTCCGCAACCGCACTCGCGCGTTTTGACGCCTTTAAGTTCGCAGGCGGGTTCGCGAACGACCACCCATTCGCCGTATTGATGCTCGGTAGTCGCAACACTCTTGTCCCCGCAAACCGTACATACCCTGTCATGGCAGGTAAATTCATCCGCGTAAACGTGTTCCGTCGTCGCTTTTTTCACGTAATTACACCCTTCCACGATGCAATGTCTGTCGTGACAGGTAAACTCGTCGGCGAATTTATGCGTGTGCCCGGCATCGGAAGCGTTACACCCCGAAATAATGCTCGCCGCGCATAAAACGACGATAGCCGTCAACAATACAAAAATTTTTTTCATTTTCTCCTCCTCAAGTCCTATTGTTAACAATACGACTTTTTGTTGTTCTTCTTTTTTCATTTTAGCATTTACTTTTTCCGGTGTCAATATATAATTTTTGTAAAAAAGTGTTCTCTGTTTGTTTTTCATTGACTTTTTCACGAACACAATATATACTGATAAAAAGGAGTTAAAATGGAAATTTTAGATATTTACGACTTGCCGTTTAGTACAAAGTTGACTTCGTCAGACGATCAGCACGTTCATTCGCATAAGTTTTACGAATGTTTTTACGTTAACGAAGGTAATATTTATCACGAAGCCGAAGGAAAATCGATTTTGTTGAAAACCGGAGACGCCGTTATTATTGCGCCGTATCACGCTCATAATTTCAAAAGAATCCCGGGGCAAAGTTGTATTCACAGGGACAATATGATCTCCGCCGATATTTTCGAAAAGTGCTGTAACTTAATCGATCCGGGAATAATAGATAAATTAAGTCGGGAGCATTTTATTAAATACGAGTTTACGCAAAGCGATATGGAAAATTTCGAAAAAAGCGTTTCTTCGTATATAATGTCGCAAAATACCGAACAAATGAAAAAATATAATTATTGTTTGGTAATTTCGTTATTGAGCCGTCTGATTATTTCCAACAAGGATACCGATTATACCGGTAACGAATTCGCGTCGAAGTGCAACATAATTCTTACGGCGTGTTTTGCGCATCCGAACGCCGTAAACATATTTTACGAGCAACTCGGATATAATAAATCTTACGCCAGTAAAAAATTCAAAGAAAATTTCGGTATTACCATTACCGAAAAAATCAACGAATTAAAAATCAATTATTCCGCATACCTTCTTTGGGCTACCGATTACACCATTCCGGAAATATGCGAAAAAATCGGGATTGAAAGCGTGTCTTATTTTCATAAATTATTCAAAAAGTATTACGGAACGACACCGCATAAAAAGAATATAAAGCAAAATATCGACTCATAAAATTTTTGCGAACCTCCCGTCGGTTTTTCAGTTTTCGTTTTATAAAACGTCAAACGCAGACGAAAGGCGAAAAATTTCGTCGTTCGACGAAGAATGAGGACGGCAAAACGGTATAGAAAAACCGAGCGTTTTGAACGCTCGGTTAAAGGTTGTAATGTTTTTATAGTTTGATTTTAAGTCCGAAATAATCTCTTGTAAAAAACAAAACGAACTTTGAATTTTCATCAAGGTTCGTTTTATTCTTGTTTGGTGCGGATAGCAGGGATCGAACCTGTACGGAAAATCCAAAGGATCCTAAATCCTTCGCGTCTGCCAGTTCCGCCATATCCGCATAAAAGCGTACGAAAAGTCATACGCTTTTTGTTTATTTTATTACGCCTTTTTTAAGAATTATATTAGCGTATATCGCTTGTTCGCCGGTTGCGATAACGGCGTAGGCTTTTTTCGCCCGTTCATAAAACGCATAACGCTCTATTTCCGCTTTTCTGACGTTTTTATCGCGTTTATTCGCCACTTTGTCGTACTTTGCCCAAATTTCGGGGGTCGGATCTCCGTTGGTGGTTTGCATCAACATAAAATTTTCGTCCGAATACGTGTCAAGCGGAATAAGAGAAAGGACGGCGTCGAGAATTTCGACCCCTCCCAATCCGTCGGCGCGAACCACTCTCTGACCGCAAGTTTCGCTGGGGAAATTACCGTCTGCAATAACTATCTCGTCGCCATGACCCATTTCGCAAAGAACTTTAATAAGTTCTGGACTTACTAACTTCGGAACGCCTTTTAACATTCTTTCTACCTCGCCTTTTTTCTAAATTATACACTTCAGGCGAAAAAAACGCAAGAAAAAACTCTATGATTCGTAATTTTTATTCGCTATTCTTTACTTGTCGAATCGTCTCTTCCGCAATTTTTCTTTCTTTCGACGGAATTGCTATTATATATCCGCCGACGACTTGAAAAACGGCGTAAATTTTAACTTTGAATTTTATCGATTCTATAAATCGCGACGTCGAATCGCTTAACGAAACGTAAAATACGGTAACCGACGAATCAGTTTCAATGCGTAATCCGTTTCGCTTTAACTCATTCGATAAATCGATTTGTCCGTCGTAAACGGCGATGACTTCGTTCGTTTTACATAGAATTCCGATCCGTCCGTGTTCGGGAAGCAAATTTTTAACGTTTATTTCGCCTGAAATTTTAATATAAGCGCAGTCGTCTTTCGCTGCTGCCGCAAAGTATTTTTCTTTCGGATTTTTGCATATAAACGTGCCGCGTTTTCGAGGATGAAACGTATTTTTTATAACGGTATTCGTTTCGGATAGCGAGAGAATCCGAACTGCTTCCGGATGAATTACGTTCGCCCCGAATTTTGCCATATTTTCTAAGTCCGTGTAAGAAATTTCGGGTATCGGCGACTTTTGGGCTATGATTTTAGGGTCGTATGCGTAAACCCCTTCTACGTCGGTAAAATCAACGAACAAATCAGCATTTATTGCTTTTGCCGCTATCGCCCCGCTGACGTCCCCTCCTCCTCTGGAAAAAGTTTTAATCTTACCCGAGTCGTCTAAGCCGTAAAATCCGCCCGTAACGAATTTACCGAGTGATCTATATTTTTCTCTGATCTTGAAACATGTATATTCTTCGTTTATTGCGCCGTTGCCGCAGAACTTAAAAATATCTTGCGCGTCCACGAACGCAACTCCGATAAATTCAGAAAACATCAAAGAATACAAATACTCTCCGCGCGATATAATAAAATCGGGGTCATTTGCACCGACCTCGATTTTCATTAGTTCGTTTTCTAAATTCAAATTTAATTGCAAGTCTTCTTTTAATCGCTTTATTCTTTCAAAAGCGGCGTTAAACGACTTTTTAACGCTTTCTCCGCTTTGAATTTTTGTGTAAGCGGTAAGAAGCATATCGGTGATTTTTGGATAAGCGACGGTCTTACCGCCTGCAGAAACGACTATAATTTTAACGTCTTCTTCTATACGTATCGCGTCGGCGACTTTTCGAAAGGCGTTTGCATCCGCCATCGAAGTACCGCCGAATTTTACCGCTTTAATCAAGCCTTGATTACCACGAATACGAATATTGCCAAAGCAAGAGCGATAACCGCGCTTATTACGGTTCTTACAACTTTTGCGCCCGTAGTTTCTTTTCTTTCGGATTTCATAGTTTTAGTTCTCCTTATTTATGCGGTAAAAATTCTTGCCAATAATATTCTTTGAGAGTCTGACGAAGCATTTCGGAGTCGGCGTAACGTTTAATTTTACCGCCCTGCGCTATCGAAATAATACCCGTTTCTTCGGATACGATCAAAGCGGTTACGTTTATAGTTTCGGTTATACCGATACCCGCGCGGTGCCTCGTACCGAGTTCTTTGGGAATATTCGTTTCCTGTGAGAGCGGAAGGAAGCATCCCGAAGCGAGAATTTTAGTTCCGTTTATAATCATTGCCCCGTCGTGAAGCGGTGTTTTCGGAAAGAAAATACTCTCGATCAAAGCGGATGAAATATCGGAATCTACGACCACGCCGCTTTCGATAATGGCTCTCGGCAAATTATCGTTCGCAAGAATAATAATAGCGCCCACGTCGTTTTTAGACATATTCTGTAACGCTTTGATTATCTCGTCAATGCACGCGTCGGCGGTGTTCTTTTTAGGCGAACCCTTTTCGACGTGTCTGATTTCTCCGCTCTTTTTAGTGAAGGTTTCCCATATATCTCTTTTTATCTCGGTTGCAAAAAGCCCTGTTTCCGCAACTATACACAGCGCGGGAATCAGCAGATACAAATATCTTTCTATTTCTCTTTTGTCTTTAATAGTTACGAAAATGCAACCGGTAACGAGTATAAACGCGATAAATGCGAAGATCAGCCATTTAGCGTTGTTTCTGTATAATACGCTTATCGCAAAGAAAAACAATACGAACAACGCCGCGATCGTCAGACAGGATGAAAACGGTTTGTCTGTAAATGATTTTGCGAAATTTTCAAATATTTTAGCGATATCCATCTGCTGCTCCTTAAAATTATATGCAATCGAATACTTAATAGTTAACCCAACAGTATTTCGAATACGCCGTTCATTACTGCGGAACTCTGCTCGATTTTGCCCGTCTTGAAGTTTGCGTCTAGCGCCGATAACTCGTCCACGATATTCAGCAACCTTTTAGGTGAAAACGCTTTCGATTGTTTTTTGGCAATAGTTACGGCGTACTCTTTTACGCCTATCGCGTCTGCAATCTCTGCGTTCGAAGCCGTCGACAGCGAAGCGTACAACAGTCTTCTGAAATAATAGTATAACGACACGAACAACTTTTGCCCGTCATGCGAAGCGTTTATTGCTTCCGTAAAAGACGAATACGCTTTATCGTAATTCTTGTTCGCAATAAACTCGACTATCTCGTAAAGCCTGTAATCGGTTTCTTTAACGCAAACGTCAGCGACGTCGTCTTCGGTTATCTTTCCTTGATTCAGACAATATGCGATCAGTTTCTCGGTCTCTCCGTTTACCCTCGTCATATCAGACGAACAATAATCCGTTATCGTCTTAATCGCGCCGTCGGTAACGGTCATATTTTCCTTTGAAACCCGGTTCTTTATCCACGCTCTTATAAGCGCCTCGTCACCCTTGGAACAATCGACGTAAGTCACGTTAGGCAGTTTTTTCAGCGATTCGCTTGCCGATACGTTGCAAATTACCAGAACGGTACTGTCGCAGGGGTTTTCGAAATACGATTTTAATTTGTTGATTTCCGCAACGGCAGGATAAAATTCCTTTAACAGAACCACCCTTTTCTCGCTCATAAACGGACAACTGAAAAGCGCGGAATTGAAACTGCCGAAATCTTCTTTTATTACGGAACTTTCGAAGCGAGTGAGATTTATTTCGGGCATTTTAACGCACCGCTCTTCAATCAATCTCGCAGCGTTTTCGACGAAAAACGCGTCGTCGCCGCACACGAGATAAATCGGAGCGACGTTGTCTATTAAACTTTTTTTAAGTTCGCGAAATTTCATTTGCTTATATTCTATCATTTCTGACGATAAAAAGCAATTATTTTATCATAATAAAACCGTAACGAAAGCCAAAGAAACAGCCGTTACCGCAGACATGAGTTTAATTTTGCGGTTTACGCAAATTAAGTCCGACGCAACCGACAGCGCAATAAAGTATATCGCCATCGCCCACAAGGGGAAAACGGTGATCGCGGCGTTCGACTTTGCAAGCAACCCCGTAAAGTAATCTATTCCGCTCAACATATTATCCGCGACGAAATTCGCGACGTACGGCGGAATTACAAGCGACAAACCCAGCCCGATAATACACGCAAAAAAGCAAATAACGACGACCGGTACTATAATAAAATTAGCGACGATCGAAACGAGCGGAAAAGAACCGAAATAACAAACGGACAAAGGCATAGCGACCGCCTGCGCCGCGACTATCGCGCCGACGTTTCCTTTTAATTTTTCGGATTCGCAGTGTATCAGAGCGGTAACGGCGGGAGAAAGCGTTATCAGACTGAGACACAGCGAAAAGGACAGCACGAAACCCGCATTGAACAGATCGCGCGAATTCATAAGCAAGACCGTAATACTCGCCACCGACAATGCGCTCAGAGGATCTTTCTTTTCGTATGCCGTCCCTACGATCAAGTAAATCGAACAGATTATCGCAGCGCGTAACGAAGACGCCGAAAACCCGCACGCCCATGAATACGTAAATAATGCAAATATAACGATAATCGACTTATATACCTTCTTTATCGGTATAGGTTTCGCTAATAAAGACAATAATGCGCATAAAAGTCCCACGTGCATACCCGAAACCGCGAAAACGTGGGCGATGCCCGCCGTTCTGTAAATCACGGCGTTATCTTTAAGAGCGGCGGTATCGCCGCATATCATACCTACCGCAATATTTTTTGACGTATCGCTCATAGACGAAAGTCTTTCGTTTACAAATTTACGAAACGAATATTTTACCGATTTCTTAACGCCGATTTTTTTAATATCTCCGTTCGGCTTTCCTATCGAAGAAATTCCGTTCAAAACGTAATCGGAATATTTACCGTCTTTTACGCTGTTCGCTCCGTACACGAACGCTTCAAATTCGACGACGTCGCATACGTCGTACTTTTCTTCGATGCCGTACAGAGCGATATTGCCCGTATCGCGTCCGTCGACGGTACACTCGTTCAGGCGATAATTATACTTACCGTCGAAATAACTTACGTAGTTTATAACGCCCTCAACTGTATAATCTCCGCTTTTGCACGCGCCGTTTTTCACTTCGTTTACGGAATTTTCAATGGAAAAACCTCCGAAAAACGTCGTGAGTAAACTCGCAATCGCGATTAATCCGATAAGAAGATTATTTCCTTTGCGAAAAATAAGGAAATATAACGTGAAACCGAAACCCACTATAAGAAAAGGAATTATTCTTGCCCATACGCCTAAAACCGGAATATAACGCGCAAAAATTATTGCGATTATTTGCGAAAGAGCGATAATTACGAGCGGTCTGAAATTGAGTATTTTACGTTTTTTCTTTTGTATTTCAGACTTCGTACGTTTCCCCCTCCCCGGCAACCAGACAGTTATCGCAAACGGAAACAGCCTCGCTTATTATATCTTTTTCGTCATATTCCGGATTTATATGAGAAATTATTGTTTTAACCGAGTATTTTTCGGCAAGTCCGGCGCATTTTATAATACTCAAATGCGGCTTTGCGTTCGTCCAGTCTTTTTCAAGAAACCCGCCGTCTAAAAGCGCAAGATCTGCATTTTCGACCAATCTTTCAAGATTTTCGCATTCGTTGGAATCACCGCCGTAGGCAAACGTCCGAGAACCGTCGTAAGCGGTAAACCCAAGACAAGGAACGGGATGATTGACCGAATAAAACTTCAGCGATAAATCTTTAATACGGATTTCTTGTCCGTCGCCGACGGTTATAACGTCAAAGGCCTTCATATTCTTGAAGGCAATTAAAAGCGGACTGTCGCTTTCGGGACAATATAGTTTAACAGGTAAATTTACCTTACCCGCAGCCGAAAGCCGTAAAAGATAATAACCTAAAACCCCGACGTCGCTGCAATGGTCGAAATGAAAATGTGAAATTATTATGGCGTCCAACTTCGATATGTCTGCCGAATTTATAAGTCGGACAAACGCCCCCGCTCCCAATTCAAACGCCACCGTCGCCGAAGACGAAGTTAAAAGATACGCGCTCGTCGCGCCTCCGTTCTTAGGATACGGTCCGTATTTGCCTAATACCTTAACTCTCATAATACACACCTCGATAACATTTTAATAAAATACTTATAAAATGTCAATTTCCGACGTCATATATATTTGCGTTAAATAAAATAATTTGCTATACTATGCCAGACGAGAATAATACGAACTATGAAGGTTCGTATTATTCTTGTCAGGCTTTGAACGCGAAAAGGTATCCTGCGGTGTTCGCCACAAGAGTTTTATCGTATCCACAAATCAAAATAAGGGAGCGCTTTCGTCTGTCCCGATACGCAAATGCCCGCGGTCGTGTCTTGCGTGCAGACCATATAATTACGGGAAAACGGATTCGGGAAGCAGCACACCCACCTGCAATAAAGCGGGTTGATTATACTCTTGAACGGCACAGGCAGGATAGTATTCGTATTTTTTCGCGCGTTTTGCGTTATTTGCGATTTTACGGAAAGAAAATTCGATAAAACGACGAAAAACGATTGCAAAAAGTCGAATTATATGATATTATTATCAAGCGTTGACAGACGGCCTCATGGTCAAGCGGTTAAGACGTCGCCCTCTCACGGCGAAATCAGCGGTTCGATTCCGCTTGGGGCTACCAGACGGATAGCGGTTTATAAGTTTTTTCTTATAGACCGTTATTTTTGTGCGAGATTGCGTAAAATTTACCGCTCTACTCTCCACGTCGCTTAATCTTTTGTTGTTTATATGCCAAATCGTAATATTTATTTCCGTAATTATCAAACTTTTTAATAAAAATACAAAAATCCGGTAAATTATAGCGTAATTTTCTTTACAAAAGCGATAAAATCTGCTATTATATTGAAGAATCTGCGGGGACGTAGCTCAGTTGGTTAGAGCGCTACCTTGACATGGTAGAGGTCATAGGTTCGAGCCCTACCGCCCCCACCAACAAAGCGACCCCCCCC
>FR898493.1:11073-36515 GCA_000437515.1 Acidiphilium sp. CAG:727
CGCTTTGTCGTGGAGAAACGATAACGCCGCGTATAGTATAATTTATTCTGCAAATACTGTTTGCGATATGAAATCTACAGGAATAGTAAGGCGCGTCGACGTGCTTGGCAGAATAGTAATTCCGAAAGAATTACGCAAAATGTTAAAAATCAACGAAGGCGACCCCATGGAAATTTACGTCGAACGAGAAGAAATAGTGCTTAAAAAGTATTCACCCCTTCTTAACTCCGACGATCTGTCCGACGGAATCGCGCAAACGCTTGCAACCCGAACCGGACATACGGTTTTGATCTGCGACAGAGATTCGTATATTGCCGGAAACGGAGCAGGCGTAAAAGAAATTATTTCGAGAAGAATATCGTCGGCAATCGGGAAATTACTGAGCGGTGAAAAAACAGTCGTCGTCAACCAAATCGACGGACAACAGCCGCTCGAACTTACCGACGGCGAAAATTACGGGTTTTTTAACGAAATCTTTATGCCCGTAAAGACTAAAAACGACGTTTTGGGCGGTATAATTTTGGCGGATAAATGCAAAGATCAGCAAATAACCTCTTTGGATATAAGCCTTACCTCGCTTTCCGCCGATTTTCTTGCGTCGCATTTTTAATCATGAGAGAATCCGAAAGTACAAAAAATTCGGTTGTAAAAGGCGCAATAGTGGTATCTTGCGCGGGGCTGATCGCGAAAATCCTCGGCGCTTTGTACAGAATTCCTTTAACGAATATATTGCAAGCGGACGGTTTGGGAATATACCAAACCGTTTTCCCGATATACGCCCTTTTGCTGACGCTTTCGTCAAGCGGTATCCCGTCTGCGGTTGCCAAACTGATTTCGTCGGGCGAACCCGCAGATAAAGTACTTGCAAGATCTTTGTCGGTTTTTCTTCCGATGGGACTACTCGGAACTACCGCGCTCTGTCTGCTATCCGTACCGCTATCGTCATTTCAAGGCATTCCCGAAGCCAGATACGCTTATATCGCCCTTTCGCCCGCCGTTACGTTCGTATCCGCAATAGCGTGCGCGCGCGGTTATTTTCAAGGCGGAGGCGATATGTTCCCTACCGCGGCATCGCAGGTAGTCGAACAATCGATAAAACTCACAATCGGTTTATTCCTTTGCTATCTGTTCAAAGCCGACTATGCTCTGGCGGGCGCGGCTGCATGTTTCGGCGTTACCGTCAGCGAAATAATCGCTACGGCTTATTTATTTTCCGGACTTAAAAAAAATAACGTATCATACAAATCAAAAGAAATAAATTATTCCGCGCGCAAAATCGTATCGACGGTATTTCCGATAACTTTGTCTGCCGTAATGCTTCCGATTGCGAGGGTTTTCGATAGTTTTACGATTATAAATATAATAGGCGGATATTCTTTAAGAGCCGCCGCTTTATACGGTCTGTATACGGGCAGCGTCGAATCGGTTATCGGCGTACCGGTCGCTTTATGCTACGGAGCGGCAATTTCGGCTTTGCCGCAAATCTCTTCGGCTGCATCAAAAAGCGATTACAAATCCGCAAAATCGAAAATAGTCGAAGCAATAGCGGTTACTATATTCCCCGCATCTTTATTCTCGGCGATAATCGCGATTTTATCCCCTTTAATAACGCGGATATTATTCGGCGGTTTTACGACCGCCGACGCAACAATCGTAAGCAAACTTCTGTCTTATTCGGCAATCAACGTATGTCTTTTATCTCTCGTACAAACGTCGTCGGCAGTTCTTATAGGGCTTAACAAACCCTACGCTTCATGTTTATTTCTGGGCGCGGGGCTTACGTTGAAAGCCGTAGTCGAAATAATTTTTCTGAATATTCCGGCAATAAATATTTTCGGCGCTCTTTATTCGGATATATCCTGTTATTTGATTGCGATTTTCGGCGAATTGCTGTATATTATATGTATATTAAAAAGGCAGTTAAAACGAACAGGTGCAACTCAAACGAATTAAAATAGGATCTTTTGAAACCGATAATAACGTATTTCTTGCTCCGCTTGCCGGTTTTTCGGATTTTGCAATGCGAAAAATCTGCTCGGATTACGGCGCGGGACTTACCTTTACCGAAATGGTAAGTTGCAAAGGTATTTTATACGATAACGAAAACACGAAAATTCTGTTGAAAAAAACCGACGGCGAGAAAATTTCATGCGCACAGATATTCGGCAACGATCCCGATATAATGCTCGAAGCGATTAAACGCCCGCCTCTTTGCGATTTTGACGTAATAGACATCAATTTCGGTTGCCCTATGCCTAAAATTTACCAGAACGGCGAAGGGAGCGCGCTTTTGAAAAACCCTTCTATTGCCGAAAAAATAGTTGCCGAGTGTAAAAAATCCGGTAAACCGATAACCTGCAAAATGCGAATCGGCTTAACCGAAAATTCGATTAACGGCTTAGAATTCGCAACTGCGCTTGAAAACGGCGGCGCCGATATGATAACCGTACACGGAAGGACGAGAGAAAAAATTTACGCAGGCGATATTCACGGCGAAGAAATCGCTAAAATAGTTGCAAAAGTCAAAATCCCCGTAATAGCAAACGGCGGAATTTTTACGAAAGAGGATGCAGACAAGGTTATGACGGAAACGGGCGCAGACGGCGTTATGCTTGCGAGAGGCGCTCTCGAAAAACCTTGGCTGTTCGCGGAAATACTGAATAATCCCTACTCCGCCGATAAAAAAGATTTGATTTTCAGACACATAGATTTACTAAAAACGGTATATGACGACAGGACTGTAGCCGTAACCTTCCGCAAACAACTTTGTCTATACCTAAAAGGCGAAAAAAACTCCGCGGAACTTAAACAAAAAGTTCTGACGCTGAATTCAACCGACGAAATAAAACGAGAATTAACGGGTTTTTTCGGCTAATCACATATTTTTCTTCGCTTTCATAGTTTATTAGAGCGGAGAATATATTTTTGAAGATTAAAACTCTAAAAGGGAGCGTCGATTTTACATTCGACGAGTTAAACGGCGATCGTTTCGATATACTCGCGGTCGGTTTCAGAGCAAACGAAAGAATTAACTATTCAAAGGAATTGCGCGGCGAAACGAACACGCTTAAAAATTTTGCCGAAGCAACGAAAGACGGCGGCGCGCTTATATACGCGATCGACACCGATAATTACGGAATAATCAAACATTCCGCCGCAGTTTTTGAAAACGGGAAACTACTCGGTATCAGCGACATGACCGAATCTTACTCAGACACCCCGTATATGCCGGGCGCAAACGGAAAACTATACGATTTACAATGCGGAAAAATAGGTCTTGCCGTCGGCGACGATATATTATCGTACGAACTGATGAAGTCGTTTGCGGTTTGCGGAGCGGAAGCGATTGTTGCTGTTACCAAAAACAAAATAAAAGAAACGAGCGCGATCGTAATTCGCGCGTATTCATATCTTTTAGGCTTGCCGGTTATACTTACCGGAGAAAACGAAACGATTTGCGCCGATCCGAACGGACGATTGACCGAAAAAGACAAAAACGGAATTTATACGCTTACACCTCTTAGAGAGTACGCGTTAAAAACCGTAAAAATACGATTCGAAAGGAATTAAAAATGTTTAACGTAGTTTTGGTAGAACCCGAAATCCCGCAAAATACGGGCAATATTTCCCGCACGTGCGCCGCAACGCACTCCGTACTGCATCTTATAAGACCGCTCGGCTTTGAAATATCCGATCGGACGTTAAAACGAGCCGGTCTCGATTACTGGCAGTATTTAGACGTGAGATATTACGATTCGTTCGACGAATTATACGAAAAGTACAAAGACGTCGCGAATTTTTACTTTCTATCTACGAAAGGAGCGAAAAGGTATTCGGACGTAAATTTCAAAGACGGAGATTTTCTCGTATTCGGTAAAGAAACTCACGGGCTGCCCGAACCGCTGCTTGAAAAACATTACGAAAACACGTTACGTATTCCCATGTGGGGAAATTTACGCAGCCTTAACCTATCGAACTCGGTCGCTTTGACCTTATACGAAGCGTTAAGGCAGAACGATTTTGCGGAGTTGAACCCCGAAGGACATCTTACGGGTAGAAAAGACTGATGAACTATCACATAGGAACTATGCTTATAAAAGAGCATTTCGACGGAGGCAAAGATTGCCCCGTTTGCCGTATAAAACGCTCGGTTGACGTAAGGCTCACCGAACAGTATCTGGGCGAAGGAGTTATGGAAGACCATACGCGAGCGGAAGTAAACAAACTCGGTTTTTGCTCTCATCATTTTTCTCTGCTCTACTCTATGCGCTCTAAACTCGGTCTGGCATTGCAGGCATCAACGATAACGAATACCGTGATGAAAGACGTAGAAATTGCCAAAAATACGAAACAGGCAAAAAAACAGGCGCAAAAAATACTCGAAAAAGGCTCGACCTGCGTTATTTGCAAATATCTGGACGAGCATATGATAAGGTATTACAAGACTATTGCGGAAGTTTATTCGTCGCAAACGACGTTTAAGGACGATATTTTATCGGGTAACGGATTTTGCGAAGAACATTACGCAAGGTTACTGGAATATTCCGCATACGCAGGCGGAAGCCAGAAAGAGTATTTAGAAACGCTTTACACCGTACAAATCAGAAGACTTTCGGGACTTTCGGATAATCTCTTAAAATTTTGCGACCGACACGATTACAGAAGAGCGGGAGAACCCATGGGCGACGAAAAACACGCGCTTAAAGATTTTTCAGATACGTTTTACGGACTTGACGATAAATAAATTTACAGCAAAAGCGGGCTGCTTTCTACTTGGTAGAAAGCAACCCGCTTAACGTAATTTTAGTCGTATTTTTCTTCGTTAGCGACCGAAAAGTTCGTTATCGCAACGGCATAATTCAGTAGTTTTATTGCTAACAGCGCGGAAACGAAAATGGTAAGACAATATATCAATACCGTAAGCGGACCGTAGGAATATTCTAAAGAAACCGCTACGTGCATGGCAACTACAATACAAAACAAAGCGTAGACGGTAGGATTGCTGAAATACTTTTTTCTTACCGGAGAAAGTAAAATTCCCACCAACGCTCCGCATATCACGGTCCAGAAACACATAAGCGCGCTCATAATTACGCCTTCTTTTATCAGCGTCGGCATAAAATTTTTAATCATCGTATTGAATTCAGCAGAATCCTTATTGACGTAAATTTTAAGCACGCCCGTCGTTTCGCCGACAAACAAACCGTTGACCATTTCAGTAAAAGTATCTGCAACTATATATCCGCCGAAAACGCACGTTACGATCAAAATCGTGCCGAAAATACAGTCTTTTTTGAATAAACGGGCGCACAAATGCGCAATTGAAAACAAAAGTATATCTTCGATAATCGTAATTATTCCCGTATGGATATTTGCAGACGCATATCCGAAAGTAAATCTTTCTTTCAACGGACTTTCAATGAGCATAATTATTAAATAGTACAATGCTCCGATCAAAGTTCCGATACCGATTTCGAATATTCCGACGTTTCTCATTACGTTCAACTCGTAAAAAAAGACGATTAAACATAAAGGTAACGCTATAACGTCTATGCAAATAGCCGCTATTAACGCGGCAATGGAATAATTTACCGTTGCCACGAAATAAAGAACGACCGAAAACAATACCGAAACGAGCAACATTGTGAGTATATTTCTCGTCTTCGGACCGTTCCAACCGAGTTCGTTTACCTTCCCGCGCTTAAGTAACGAAAAGAGCGTTATTTTTTGCTCTTCGTCTTTAACGGAACGAGGTTCGCTCTTTTTTGAAGTAAAACTCGCTTCGGTTATTTCATCGTCGCGTTCTTTCGAGTTTACTCTTAAATAATCGTTATTCATTATTTTTTATCCTGTCGAATTCGACGTAAAAGTTAGTGCCGCAATCTTTTTTGCTTCGGACGCCGAAAGTTATTCCGTGCGCGTCGAGAATCGCTTTTACTATCGAAAGACCCAATCCCGTTCCCTTTACGGGGCGAGTATTCGTTTCGGAAAATCTGTAGTATCTTTCCCAGATGGTCGCGAGTTTTTCTTCCGAAATCCCCTTGCCCGAATCGATTATTTCAAGTAAAATCTTGTCTTTTTCAGCCGTAAGGTATACCTTTACGGTCTTATCTTCGCCCGTATAATTTATTGAGTTGCCCAGCAGATTATAGATGACCTGTTCTATTTTTTGCTCGTCTACGCAAGTGAGCAAATTAGGAGCGACGTACTCTTCGATTTTATAGCCTTGATTTTCGACGTAATCGGAAAACCTGTCGATTACCTTTTCGGTGAGTTGGGATAGGTTTATTTCTTTTTTATCGAGCCCTTCGACGGAAGACTGCAATTTGGACAAATTCAGAATATCGTTTACGAGCATCGTAAGCCTGTCAGCCTCGTCGATAATTACCTTGGTGTGTTTATCTCGCTTTTGCTTATTGTCGCCCGAAATATCTTTAATCATTTCGGCGTAAGCCTTGATCATGGTAAGCGGCGTTCTTAAATCATGCGAAACGTTGGCAAGCAAATCTCTTTGCAGAGCCCTTGATTTCAGTATTTCCTCTTTGGCATAGTTCAAAGCGTCGGCGAGTTCGACAATTTCGTAATACTTGCTTTTCGGTTCAAATACTACGCTTTCGTCGCCTTTTGCCCATTTATCCGCGGTTACGGACATCTCCGAAATCGGCTTGGTAAGTTTATTCGCGATACACCACGCCAGAATGAATCCGACGCCTAAAACTATTATACTTATAATCAGGAATTGCCACCTTATTATATGTACGACCTCGGTCAGAATCTCTTGTCTGGCTAAAAGAATAACGAATCTTTCAACCCCGACTTCTTCCGTCGGTATTTTATTAACGTAATAAATATATCCGGAAGTGGTTTTATCGGGGCTGATGGTACGGCAAACTTCGCCTTCGTTAATATTGTATTGCCTTAATACAGAAGAAAATAACTTCTTTTTTTGGTCAGTCAAAGCGCTTGCGTCGTTTACGCACGACTTAAGTTCGTTATCTACGACGTAGACGTCAATCCCGGAATTTCTGCACTTCGTTTGCTTTTGGTTAAACGCGGGAGTATTGACCGTTAATTGCGAAATCGAACGACCGTAATTGTATACTTCTTTTAATTTTTTGTTCTGATAGTAACCTTCGACGAAGAATATCTGGAATATCCAGATACACCCTACCACCAAAATCGTAAAGAGAAGAAAGTACAGCCACATGCTGTACTTTAATTTCCTCTGAAAATTTTTCATGCTTCAAACTTATAACCCATACCGCGAAGAGTTATAATGAATTTTCTGTACTCTTTTAAGTTACTGCGAAGCATTTTTATGTGAGTGTCAACCGTTCTGTCGTCACCGTAAAAATCGTATCCCCATACGTCGGACAAAAGTTTTTCACGAGAAAGCGCGATACCCGAATTCTTCACCATATAGAATAAGAGTTCGTATTCCTTAGGCGTAAGTACGGCCTTCTGTCCGTCCACATAGACGTTTCTGCCGACCATATCGATTTCAAGACCTTCGAATTTAATCGTTTCGCGAGAATTGGTCGGGTCGACTTTGGTTCTGCGTTTCATTACGGCGTTGATACGCGCCATTATTTCTTTAGGCGAAAACGGCTTTACGACATAATCGTCCGCCCCGATTTCGAAACCGAACAATTTATCATACTCCTCACCGCGGGCAGAAAGCATAATTACGGGGATATTTTTCGTCTTCTTTATCTCTTTAACGGCTGAAAAACCATCGAGTTTAGGCATCATTATATCCATTATAATAATGTCGTAGTCGTTTTGTCTGCATTTGGCAACCGCCTCCATGCCGTCGCCTGCCTGATCGGATTCATACCCTTCAAACTCTGCGTATTCGGCAAGAACTTCTCTGATTTTTGGTTCGTCGTCAACGATAAGTATTTTGTACATATTTCACCTCTCTGTTGTCTGTATTATATATCTCACTTATTATCACAATAAACCGATATTGTGAAAATTATATGAAATCAATTGTTTTATCCTAAGTTGAATGTGAAAATCTCAGTAAAATCAACTTCGGGTCCGTTTTTTCTCGCGAGATAGGCTTTACCTCCGCAGGAAACGCCTTCTTTCAAATTTTCGTTTTCAAATCTTAAAGCCGAGCCGTTTCCAAGGCAATACCATTCGCCGATTTCGTCGTTTTTCTTTGCCGCTTCGATAAAATCAGGTTTCCGCTCGTTAAAATGAGGGCAAGCCGCGCCTCTTAAAACGCCGAGCGCGGTCGTTATCTCGTATTTATCCGAAACCCCTTCGCTCATAAGTCCGTCGGTATACATATACCGAAACCAGCATATCGCGCCTGCCGAAAGTCCGCAAGTAATAACGCCGCGTTCGTAAGCCGACAATATCAGTTTGTCAAGCCCTGTTTCCCTCCACTTGGCGAGCATATAGACGGTATCTCCGCCACCGACGTAAATAAGGTCCGCTCTTTCGAATTTGTCTTTTAACTTTTCAAAGTCGTATTCCCCTCTCGAAACGAGCGCAACGTCGGTTTTTAATCCGTACACGCCGGTATATACTTTATGAAAAGTATTGTAATAAGGCATGCAGTCTTTGCTTGCGGTACCGACGAAAAGTGCAATCGCCCTTCTGTCGCCTGCGCGCTTTTTTGCCAAATCGCAAATATAGCCGTCAATCGGCAACGTTTCTCGGGAGCGGAGTTCGCCTCCGCCGATAACTATAAGCGTCCTGTTCATAAGTCAACATAATTATACACTATATCTCATATAAAATAAAGCAAAAATAAGTCTTTTTCACATAATGTTGACAACAAGTTTTTTACGTAGTACAATTAACGGGTAAAAAGACGCCGATTGGGGTCTAAGGAGCGTAATTATGAAATTAAAAAACGAATATCTGAAATCGGTAATAGAATCGGTTAAGAAAAAAAATCCGAACGAACCGGAATTCGTGCAAGCGGTAACGGAAGTTCTTACTTCTCTTGAACCGGCTATAGAAAAAAACGAAGAACTTTATCGCAAGCACTGTATTTTAGAGCGGATAGTCGAACCTGACAGAATTATTTCGTTCAGAGTGGTATGGGAAGACGCGCAAGGCAATTATAACGTAAACCGCGGATACCGCATACAATTCAACAACGCTATCGGACCGTACAAGGGCGGGCTGCGTTTTCATCCGTCGGTCAACCAGGGTATTCTTAAGTTTCTCGGATTCGAACAAACCTTCAAAAACAGTCTGACGAGTTTGCCGATGGGCGGAGCAAAAGGCGGCTCCGACTTCAACCCCGTAGGAAAATCGGATATAGAAATAATGCGGTTTTGTCAGGCGTTTATGACCGAACTTTACCGCCATATCGGACCCAACCTTGACGTTCCCGCAGGCGATATAGGCGTAGGCGGAAGAGAAATCGGCTATTTATTCGGTCAATACAAAAAAATAATAGGACACTATGAGAACGGCGTGCTTACCGGCAAAGGAATGGCTTTCGGCGGAAGTCTTATCCGCCCCGAAGCAACCGGTTACGGCTCCGTATATTTTTTGGAAGAAGTACTCAAACACTTCGGCGAAGATATAAAAGGTAAAACTTTTGCTCTTTCGGGCTACGGCAACGTAACGTGGGGCGCGTGTCTTAAACTTACCGAACTCGGGGCAAAGGTCGTTTCCGTATCGGGTTCGCACGGCTACGTTTACGACCCCGACGGAGTAAGCGGTGATAAGATAGATTATCTGCTTAAAATGCGTGAAAGCACTACCGGAACGATTAAAGATTACGCAGAAAAGTATAACCTCCCTTTCCATGCGGGCGAAAAACCGTGGGGCAACGTAAAGGCAGACATTTATATGCCGTGCGCTACGCAGAACGAAATCACTATCGAAGACGCAAAGAAAACGGTTGCGGCGGGCGTAAAAATCGTAAACGAAGTATCGAATATGTCAACCACACTCGAAGCAATGGACTATTTCAGGGAACACGGCGTAACGGTTTGCCCCAGCAAAGCGGCAAACGCCGGCGGCGTTGCGACTTCGGGGCTTGAAATGACGCAGAACAGCGAAAGACTTACCTGGACGAAAGAAGAAGTCGACGCGAAACTACACTACATAATGAAAAACATCTATAAGCAAATAACGGATGCTTTGGAAGAATACGGCTTGGGTTACGACCTTGTCGCGGGGGCAAACCTTGCGGGTTTCAAAAAAGTCGCCGACGCAATGCTTGCAGAAGGAATATATTAAACTTAAACGACCAAAAAGCCCGTGGAGAGCGAATTTTCGTTCACCACGGGCTTCTTAGTAAATAAATAGTTAAATTATTCCGTTTTTCTCCTGCTCGGCTTTGATTTTAAGCCAGCACTTGCGGCACATAGCCGTATATCTGCCGTTACCGCCGAGAACTACCTGCTCGCCCTTATACACGACGTGTCCGTTATCGTCGAAGCGCGCGTTTACGGTCGCTTTTGCCCCGCATTTACAAACAGACTTAATTTCCGAAATCGATTCGGCGATTTCGAATAATCGTCTGCTACCGGGGAATAAATGAGTGGTAAAATCGGTCGCCAAGCCGAAACACAATACGGGAACGGACAATTTTATAACTATATCGCCGAGTTGATCTACCTGTTCCGGAGTTAAAAATTGACACTCATCGACTATAACCACGTTACAATCACTATGCTTTTTAGTGTAAAAATCGTATAAATTTTCATTCGAATCTACGGCGTACGCCTCGGCTTTAAGCCCTATTCGCGATTTTACGAGATCAACGCCGTCGCGCGTATCGATTGAAGGTTTTATAAGCAAAACCTTCATTCCGCGTTCTTCGTAATTAAATTTCGTTATTAACGCCTGCGCCGTTTTCGAGCAACCCATTGCGCCGTACTTGAAGTATAATTTAGCCATATTACTCTATCCTTCCCAAAATCAGATTACTTTTTTGCGGTTTCTCGTCGGATATAAAAGTAGCGTCGTTAAACCTTCGTATAACTTCGCGTATACGAGTTTCGTCGTCGGTGTATAACGTCGCAATCGCCTCGCCTACGCGCACGAAATCGCCCGTTTTCTTTTTTAAGACGATACCCGCCGAATAATCGATGTTTTCGCCCACCGCGTTTCTGCCCGCGCCGAGCATAAGACTTGCGATTCCGTATCCTTCGGTATCAACCTTACTAATATAGCCCGACTTTTCGGCGTAAACGTTTTCTTTATACTTCGCCTCGGGGAATTTTGAAGGATCGTCTATAACGCTTACGTCGCCGCCCTGCGCAACGACCATCTCTCTGAACTTATTAAATGCGTTACCGCTTTTTATTGCGTTATTTGCCAAGACTCTGCATTCGTTTTCGGTGCCGAGCCCCGCTAAGTAAAGCATATCGGACGCAAGCGCAAGACAAACTTCCGTAAAATCTTTCGGTCCCTTTCCGTGAAGCGTCGCAATCGCCTCTTTTACTTCGAGAGAATTACCTATCGCGTTGCCAAGCGGTACGTCCATATCCGTTATGAGCGCAAGCACTTTTTTACCTGCCTTTTTACCTATCCCGACCATCAGTTCTGCTAACTTTTTACTGTCTTCGATGGTCTTCATAAAGGAACCGCTGCCGGTTTTAACGTCCAAAACTATGCAATCGTCGTCGGCGGCAAGTTTTTTACCCATAATGCTCGCTGCAATCAAAGGCATACTGTCTACGGTAGCCGTAACGTCGCGAATCGCGTATAATTTTTTATCGGCAGGCGCAAGCGTAGCGGTCTGCCCGACTATCGCTATACCCGTTTCGTTTACGATTCTTTCAAAATCTTCGGTAGAAAGAGCGGTATTAAAATTAGGTATCGATTCGAGTTTATCTACCGTTCCGCCCGTATGACCTAACCCCCTGCCGCTCATTTTAGCGACTTTTAAGCCGAGCGAAGCGACGATAGGAGCGATTACGAGGCTCGTTTTATCTCCTACCCCGCCCGTCGAATGTTTATCTACTCTTATACCCTTTATATTTGAAAAATCGAGTTTTTCGCCAGAATCTCTGACTGCAAGGGTTAAAGCGGTGGTTTCTTCCAGGTCCATACCTTGAAAGTATATCGCCATACATAAAGCGGAAATCTGATAATCGGGAATACTACCGTCCGTACATCCTTTAACGAAATAGTTGATTTCGGCTTCGGAAAGTTTTCCGCCGTCGCGTTTCTTTTTGATTATATCGTACATTCTCATAATTTTACCCGAATATATTTTAATATATCAATTTTAAATAGTCAACGGTAATTTACGCCGCGAAAATTATTTTCGCGGCGTAAAAAACGATTTAACGAAATTTTATCTCATTCCTTTATCGTAAGGAATACCTTCCGCTTTCGGACAACCCGATTTTTTGGCAGTCAACGCCAACACCACGAGAACTATAACGTACGGAAGTATGTTATAGAAATACATCGGTAAATTCCAACTTTTCATAAAAGAAATTCGATCTGAAACAACACCTAAACAAGTTAAAAATCCAAATAACAAGGAGCCGAAAGCAATACCGCCGGGCTTCCAGTTACCGAATATCATAATTGCCAGAGCAAGAAATCCCATTCCTGCGACAGAAGCCTCTGCAGTTCCGCCAGAAACAGTTGCGATATAAATATAGCCACCCAATCCTGCAAGAGCCCCGGAAATCGTAGTTCCGAGATATCTCATTTTATATACGTTGACACCGACGCTGGCAGCCGCCTGAGGATGCTCGCCGCACGCCCTCATTCTTAAACCCGTTTTAGTTTTATAAAGCCACAATGAAAGTAAAATAAATATAACGATTGCTATGTAGGTTGATATATACGCTTTATCTGCGAATATACGCAAGAATCCGTTAAGATTACTATTTACGAAAGCGTAATTGGTCGATTTGGGCATTTCGATTTTTTCTTGCATAAACAAAGCAAGCGCAAACGTGTTACATAATGCCGGCGCAAGCATATTCAGCGCCGTACCGCCTATCGTCTGATCCGCTTTTAAGTTAATTGCGGAAAAAGACAAAAGCAATGAAAAAATCGCGCCCGCTGCCGCAGAAACAAGCATCGCTAAAATATACATTATTTGCGGATGCCCGTCAAGCAAATTCGCTCTCTGCATAGCAGAAACGAATATCGCTCCGACGAACGACCCGAAAATCATCATACCGTCAAGCGCTATATTGATAACGCCGCTTCTCTCGGCAAAAACGCCGGCAAGAGCGACAATCAGAAGCGGAATTGCATAAACCAAAGTTTTTTGAATAAGAAATATCATTTATTTATCCCCCGCAACAATTTCATTCGACGCTGTTTTTACTGTCGTTGTGTCAGATTTATTTTTACTTTTTTTCTCAGATTTTCTTTTCTTATTTAATAAATCTATAAGTAATTTTGTAAATCCGGCAAAATAGATAATAAGCGCGATAATAATATTCGCAACGTAACGGTTAAACCCATAAGTCGTAAGGTTATCCCCGCCGACCGAAATATATCTCATAAACAATCCCGAAAAGATAACGCCTATAGGATTACTCGATGCCAACAACGCTACCGGAATACCGTTAAACCCTTGTTCGGGCAAAGATACGTATGCAGACTTGTAGTTGAATTCAATTCCCGGATTGAGATAATATAACGCCCCGCCTGCCGCGGCAAGTCCGCCCGCAATTGCCATGCTTAAAATGATATTTCGTTTTTCATTCATTCCCGCATACTTTGAAGCGTCTTTATTATGCCCGCATGCTTTTAATTCGTAACCGAATACGGTTTTATTAAGAATTATATACACGATAATTGCCAACACTATCGCGATTATTATACCCATATCGATATACGAACCCGGGAATAATTTATCCAGTCCGATCTTGGGCGTATACGCCCCCGTGGTTTTCGTCGTTACCAAGTAAGCCGTTTTACCGCCGTTATTATTGATCAGTGATTTACACGATGAAAATACCCAACTTACTATATTTGCGGCAATCCAGTTTGTCATTATACACACGATAACTTCGTTTACGTTAAGCAACGCCTTAAATGCGCCCGTAATTGCGCCCCACAACGCGCCCGCCAAGATTCCTGCAATCAAAGCAAGCAACCAAACCGCGAACATGCCGAATTTAGTCGTTGCGTGAACGTTCAAGGCGACTAAAAGCGAGCACATAGTACCCATCAGGTATTGACCGGGAGCGCCTATATTGAATAAACCCGTCTTGAACGCAATTGCAACCGAAAGGCCGGTTAATATAATCGGTACCGAATAGAATATCATATCACCGGTATTTGTAGCGATATACGCCGAAGTTCCGCTTGAGAACGGACCGGCAAATATAGTCAATAATCCGCCGATTGCGTCGGTATCTTCTTTAGTTACGAACGACAATATAATCATAACTATAAAGCCGACGAAAATTCCCGCCAGAATACAAATAATACTTGCGAGAATCGATTTTGTGGCAGGTTTTTCGTATAACCGCGTAAAGCCGGGTTTTTTATCGTCTACCTTAACGAAAAGCCCTTTGAAAAATTTACCGATTTTTTTCAACGCCGTAAGTAATTTGGGTTCTTTCCCGTTCACGGAAACAAATAAACTTTTGAAAAACAACGCGATTTTTTTGAAAAAATCTTTAACTTTATTCATTCGCTTCCCCCTTTACGGTATCTCTTTTCGCCCCTGCCATATACAAACCGAGTTCTTGTACCGTCGTTTTCTTCGGATCCAATTCTCCGACGATTTCGCCCTCGTACATAACGAGAATACGGTCGGATAAATTCATTACTTCGTCAAGTTCGAGAGAAACGAGAAGTACAGCCGTTCCTTCGTCCCTCGATTTTACTATTTGCCGATGTATGAACTCTATCGCCCCTACGTCTAATCCGCGAGTTGGCTGAACGGCAACGAGTAAATTATGCGCTCTATCCATTTCACGGGCAACGATCGCTTTTTGTTGATTACCGCCCGACATAGAGCGAGCGGTCGATTTCGCCCCGTTACTGCTTCTTACGTCGAATTTATCTATAAGGTTTTCGGCGTAGTCTTTAACCGACTTGAATCTGATAAACCCGCCTTTACTGAATTCGGGTTCGTAATAACGCTGAAGCACCATGTTTTGCTCAAGCGAATAATCGAGAACGAGCCCGTGTTTATGCCTGTCTTCGGGAATATGACTCATACCGTGCGTATTGCGATATCTGATACTTTTATGCGTAATATCTTCGTCGTTAAGAATTATTCGCCCGCTTTCCGTTTTATCCAAACCCGTTAAAGCGTGAACGAATTCCGTTTGCCCGTTTCCGTCAATACCGGCGATACAAACGATTTCGCCTGCGCGAACGCTGAAAGACACGTTATGCACGGCGTCTTTTTTATGTAATTTGCTCTTTACGCAAAGATTTTCAACGCTCAATACGGTTCCGGCAGGTTTTGCTTCGGTTTTATCGACTGCAAATTTAACGCTTCTGCCGACCATCATTTCGGAAAGTTCTTCCTTCGTGGTATTTGCAATATCGACCGTACCGATACATTTACCTTTACGAAGAACCGTACACCTGTCTGCAACAGCCATAATTTCGTTCAACTTATGCGTAATAAATAAAATAGATTTACCCTCGGCTTTGAGGTTTCGCATTATCTGCATAAGTTCGTCGATTTCTTGCGGAGTTAAAACGGCGGTAGGCTCATCGAAAATGAGTATTTCGTTATCGCGATAGAGCATTTTCAATATTTCTACGCGTTGCTGCATTCCGACGGTAATATCTTCAATCTTTGCGTCGGGGTCAACTTTAAGCCCGTACGCTTCGGATAAAGCCACTACTTTTTCTTTTGCTTTCTTTTTTAGCAAAATACCGAATTTAGTCGTTTCGGCGCCCAATATAATATTTTCGAGAACGGTATAACACTCTACCAACTTAAAATGTTGGTGTACCATACCTATCCCGAAAGCGGTAGCGTCGTTCGGACTATTTATTTTAATCTCTTGTCCGCATTTCTTTATAATACCTTTTTCGGGTTGATATAAGCCGAAAAGTACGCTCATGAGAGTGGACTTCCCCGCTCCGTTTTCGCCTAAAAGCGCGTGGATTTCACCTTTTTTAAGTTGTAAAGTAATATCGTCGTTAGCCTTAAAACCGTTAAACTCTTTCGTTATATTGAGCATTTCGATTTCATAAGGCGTATCCGTTACCACATTATGATTATCTTCGTTCATGCTTCCTCCGCATTACCTTTCTTCATATAGGGGCAGAATTATTAAATTTTGCCCCTATATGAAGAAAGGGCGCATATGTGCCCTTTCTTTTAGTTAATTAGTTATGCTTCAACAACGACATTTACTTTTGTAAAGGACTTAGCATTAAACCATTTCTGCGTCTCATTAATCCCATCAACGTTCGAATCAATCGTTACTTGACCACCGGCGACTTTCGCAAACAACGCTTTATATTGCTCTAATGTAAAGTTCTGCATTTTCCATGTGGTTTCAGGTAAACCGGTTGCATTATCACTTGCTCCGAGGTTGGAAGTTTTACCACCGAGTTTACTATCCCATTGACCGTCATAATATTCACCGAGAATTATCTGAACGGATTCCTTAAGCCCCTTAACCGCACTGGTGATTACGTATTCAGAAAGAGAAGACTGATCTACGTCAACTCCTACGATCTTAGGTTCTTTAGTTGAATTTTCTTCGGCGGCGGATTTAACAGATTGGAACATAGAACCACCACACGCAAATACGACTTGTGTACCGTCATTATACCAACCGCTTATTTGGGTTTGAAGAGCAGACGATGCCGAGAATCCTTCACCATATTTGTAACTATACTTGATTTCAACGCTCTTGTTCATTTCAACCGCAGCGGCTTCAGCACCTTGAACAAAACCATAACCAAAACGGTTACATGCGGGGTTGCTTCCGCCACCGCCGAGAGTCGCGCCGAGTTTTGTATACCCTTCTTTAACCACAGCGTAACCTGCGAGATAACCGGATTCTTGTTCTTTATAAACGACAGCGGTTACGTTGGGGATGGCTTCGCCCTTTTTATCGGTAAGCGTCCAACCGTCGATAAATACGAATTTAACGTTGGGGCTTTCAAGCGCAACGGTAGTCATAGCCGTAGCCTGTAAGTAACCGGGGGCAACTATAATTTTCGCTCCGTTCTTTACCGCCTGACGCATAGCCGCTATACGATCGTTATCCGTTGCGTCGGAACCGTTAGCGGGTTGATAATACTTATAAGTCTTGTTGTGCGCTTTTGCGTACGCTTCGGCGCCTTCATAAGTACCCTGGTTGAATCCGCCGTCTTTCAACTGCCCGACGTCGGTTACGACTGCGATCTCGTAAGTTTTCGCTTCTTTTTTACAACCGGTGAAAACGGCTGCGCAACTGAGCGCGACTGCGAAACACAAGACCATGCTTAAAAGTTTCTTCATAACATTCTCCTTTGGGTTTCCCCAATTTTTTTTATAAAACACGCCGTTATTAAGCGTATTTTCCTATCATACGGCGAACTTCGTTCGCAATTTACCGTTTAAGGTGATTTCGTTTTGCAAAGCAAAACGAAACGGGCGCGCCCGTAAAATCTTTTAAGTTTTTTTAATACTTACTATTCGTTTTAGTTATAATTTAATTATATACCGCATTCACTCGTTTGTCAATCGTTTGTCAAAATTTATTCAAATCTTTTTTAGTGAACGAAAACGGCAAAATTTCATCGACGGTATACGACTGAAATTTTTCGGGATTCCCGAGCAAAATTCTGAAATCTGCGCCGCAAAATTCCGCCAAAACCTGCCTGCACACTCCGCAGGGCGAACAAAATTCAAGCGGATTTTCATCTTTACCCCCTACGACCGCAATAACGGCAAAATCACTTTCGCCTTCCGAAACGGCCTTGAATACAGCCGTACGCTCGGCGCAAACGGTCGGCGTATACGACGAGTTTTCAATATTGCAGCCCGTATAAAGTTTTCCGCTTTTCGTAAGCAACGCCGCTCCGACCTTAAAATGCGAATAAGGAGTATACGCGAATTTTCTCGCTTCGTTTGCGGCAATCATCAATTCTTTATCGGTCATAAATTATCATGCGATCGCCAAAGCGATTTCCATCATTTTAGTAAAAGAATTCTGCCTTTCTTCGGCAGTCGTATTCTCTTCGGGATAAATAAACGAATCGGAAACCGTACATATACAAAGCGCGTTTTTACCCGCCCTTGCGGCGTTGCAATAAAGAGCGGCAGACTCCATCTCTACGCCCAATACGCCCATCTTACTCCAGGTCATTCCCGAATTTGCATCGTCATAGAACGTATCGGAAGAAAGTATATTGCCAACCTTGAAATTAACCCCCGATTTTTTACATTCCGCAACCGCTTTTTCGACCAGGTTATAAGACGCTATCGGACAAAACGTTCCGGGAAGGTTATATTGCGACGCGTAATTACCGTTGGTACACGCACCCATCGCGATAATAATATCACGCGCGTGAAGGTCTTTGTCGAAACTGCCGCATGACCCTACCCTTATAATGTTTTCTACGCCGTAAAAATTAAAGAGTTCGTATGAATAAATACCGATTGAAGGTTGCCCCATGCCGGAAGCCATAACTGAAACTCTTTTACCTTTATAATATCCCGTATATCCGTTTACCCCTCTTACGTTATTTACGAGTTTAGCGTCCGTAAGATAATTTTCGGCAATAAACTTAGCGCGAAGCGGATCTCCCGGCATAAGAACGGTCGGGGCAAAATCACCGTAAGCGGCGGATATATGCGGCGTCGGTACGTTTTTATGTTCGTTACTCATTTATTTTCATTCTCCTTAACTATTTTTACTATTCTCGAAGTTCCCAATCTCGACGCGCCTAAATTTATAAAGTCTTCGGCGTCACCGATAGTTTTAATACCTCCGGCGGCTTTGATTTTAACGTTTTGATCGACGTTTTTTCTGAATAGGATAATATCCTCGCGCGTTGCGCCGGCAGTCGAAAATCCGGTTGAAGTCTTTATAAAATCGGCTTTGGCTTCGCTGACCAGACGGCAACAAATTTTCTTCTCTTCGTCGGTTAAAAGGCAGGTTTCTATAATTACTTTGAGAATTTTATCTTTGCAGGCGTGTTTTATACGTGCGATTTCGTTTTTTACGTAATCGTAGTTTTGGGCTTTAAGTTCGCCGATATTTATAACCATATCGATTTCGTCCGCGCCGTTTTCTATCGCGTCTTCGGTTTCAAACACCTTGACCGCCGTAGTATTATATCCGTTCGGAAACCCTATTACCGTACAAATTTTGAGTTTATCGCCGACGTATTCTTTCGCTTTCGCGACGAATGACGGCGGAATACAAGCCGAAGCGGTCTTATATTTCATGGCGTCGTCTAAAGTCGCTTTAATATCATTCCAAGTAGCCGTTTGCGAAAGTAACGTATGATCGCAATACGCCAAAATATCTTTTATCTCCATAATATACCACCTTATTTGCGTTTAGAATTTGCTTACGTATATTAGTATATCATACGCTGAAATTGATTTCAATTAATAATTAAAAATATTTTATAGTTTTTTTTTGAAAAACGACCTTAAAAAACTTGTCTTTTATGAATTTATATGATAGAATATTATTCGCTTTTGATGCTGCTATGGCTCAGTAGGTAGAGCACGTCCTTGGTAAGGACGAGGTCACCGGTTCAAGTCCGGTTAGCAGCTCCAGATCAGACTTAATCGTTCCGAGCAGGTTCGATTAAGTCTTTTTATTTAGTAAAAACCGGAATAAACGTCTTTATTTATACGTTTTTATTTTACACCGACCGCTTCGGGCGTTCATACGTTTCCTTATCATTGCAATTTATGATAATCGAAGCGTTTATCACGTTCCGAAATCCGGTAATTTGCCGTAGTACATTCGGTAAAAACGGCGCTTTATTAAATTATCGCCGAAATTCTTATGAATTATTTAATAAAATCGGCTTTCGTATTCGCGAGCATATCAACAGACAAAACGACCGTGATTTTGCCATATCCGGCAAAATCACGGTCGTCGTTTAATAGTAGAAATTCGGTCGTTACACCACGTATTTGTCGTCATCGGAGCATCTGCCCGGAATTTTTACTTCCGTTTCGGTAAAAGCGACGTATCTGTCAAGAGAATAATTTTCTCTTGCTCTGTCGATTTCGGCAAACTGCGCCGTCACAACGAATTCTTCGCGTTTCTTCGCTCTGTCCGCTTCGTTCCCGCCGGGAAAGTACGAATAGTAGTTGAGGTAAATAAGATCGAGAGGAGTGGTTTTTACGCCGGCAAGGCGTTTAAGATACATTTCTTTCTCTTTGCCGTCAAAGCGTTCCTTAATCTTTCTTTCTCCGTCTTCTATCGCCTTTATCGCTTTTTGCAACATTTCGTAAGGGTTATTTTCGCCGTTCGTAAAATTACCGAAAGTCGTAAATTTTATATCTTCGCCGTCGGCGATTTTTTTTGCGTAGTTGTCGGAAAACAGACGCATAAACTCTCTTACGTTATCTGCGGCAACCGAATAATATCCGTCGATATACTCGTCTATAAGGCGATTGGCTGACTTTTTACTTCCGTTCATCAATTGTCTGTAAGCGTAAGCGCGCATATTGCATTGCCAACTTTTTCTGCTGTCGTTGCTTCCCTGCATACAAAGATAAGTTATGCCGTAATTTTTGAAGCCTTTAACGTTTGCGTCTATATTTTTGAATGAATCGTAATAACCGAAATAGTTATTGAAAGCAATATCGTACGCCCAGAACCAGAACTCTTTCGCGATGTATCCCCACTCGCGCGTCGTCTTCGTAATTTCTTCCTGTCGTTCGTCGAAATAATTATAAGCGGCGTTGAAAAACAGCGCGAATTGTATCACGAGATTTTCGTCGGCAACGACGCTTTTGTCAATCGGAACGATTTTCCCGTTTTCTGTTTTTACGGGCGCGTCTTTCGCGTAGTCGTATGCGAAAGTCATGAGTTTTACCGTTTTGCCGAGGTTCTTTTTCGCTCTTTCGTTTACTCCGCGTATAACGGCGTTGCAAAAGCGTACCAACAGTCCGCCGCGTTTATATTTCGCGGCTAAACGACGATTATTTTCGTCGTCAAAATAGTCGGAGCCGTCTTCCTGCGTAAGCATAAACGTCGTTACGTCCGGATGCGTTACTACGTCTTTATACATTTCGTCGATAACCGTTTTCACGACGCTTTCCGACATTTTTTCATTGACCGTTCCGTCGTCGCAAAGCCCGTTCGTTATATCGATCGTAGTCATTTTTTCGTCGTTCACGACTATATTACGATAAAATTCGGGGTGGGTTTTACCGTACTTTTCGTATGGGACGTAGAAATGGAAGTTATGAGATACGTTTCTGCCGTAAACTTCGACTTTTCCGCCGTGAGCGTCGTCCGGCTCGGTATACACGTCCTTTATCCTTACTTTCGTCATAAAGTCGGGATCTGCCAGACTTTGAAAAGTATCTCCGACGAGATAAGTCCTCATTTCGAAAAGAGGTTCGTAGACGTATCGTTCTATCCGAACGCGGTCTTTTTTCGGAACGATTTCGCAATCGGCAGTAAGAAACTTAACCCCTAAGCACTCCTCGGCGAACGCAAAAGCGGCGTAAACGACCGCCCTTTGCGTTTTACCGATTATCGTTATATCGTTACCTTTTGTGTCGATTATAAACCCGTCCGCATGAGCCGTACTAAGGTTCTCGTCGGCTTTAAGTAGAATTTTATACTCGCCGTTATCGGATAAACTTACGCCCGTAACGGCGAAAACGTATTTTTTTATCGCTTCCGTCGCCTTTTTTTCGACCGCTTCCGTAAGCCCTTCCGTACGGACGGAATATTTATTCAGAGTTTGATTGTCAATTATCAGCATCTTTTTATTTAAGAACTACGAGTGCACCCTCGCCCGCTTCGAGCGTAAGCGGAAGATTTTTAGCCGCTACTTCCGCCGATACGGCGCGCTGAATAACTTCGTAACCGTAAGTTTTATCAAAGTTGAGGGTTACGTTCGCTTTGTCCTTTCTCGAATAATTGACAACGTAGAGCGCGGTGCCGCCGTTGTAATCGAAACAGCCGACGAAACAATCGTCGCCGGAAACGGAAGTAAGTTGACGGAACTTGCCGTCTCTTATCAATTCGGCTCTGTTGTCAGCCTGCGTATCGGCGAGAAGATTGGCTTTTTTACCGTGTACTATCATACCGATATTCGCGCTGTTCATCAAAACGTGGTCTATCGCTTTAATCTGCGTGTTGGCTTTCTGAACGTAATAATACCAGCGCGTTTTATTGCCTGCCGCCGATATTATGCCGTTACGGTCGAAATCGTAAGTACCGCCCGGCGCGTACGCAAAGTGCACGGGTTCTACGAGCGGAAAGTACTGTATTGCTTTACAGCCGTAGCAAAGCGCGATATTCACGTCAAACAACAATTCTCCCTCGTCGGGGTACGGATCTACCGATTCGATTTCCTGCGCGGCGTCATTCCATTGACCGCCTGCCTGCAACATTCTCCACATCGGGACTCCGTAATTATTCGCAATCGAACGAATTTGCGAAAGTTGCGTAAACATCATCGAAAGTTCGCTGTCGGGCGTGTCCTTTTGCGTGTAGAAATAGCCGGTAGCAGACAAAAACGGAACTTTAATGTCGCCGTAAATCTTATCGAAATATTGTTCCTGCGTAATATTTTCTTCCCAACCGCCGTAAGTCAGATCACCGCCTCCGTAGCCGAGAGAATTAACGTAAAGTTCAGTGTTGCCGTAGTCTACGTCGCGCAAAACGTCGTAAGTCGCCTGCAACGCGTCGAGTTGATACCAGAAAGGTTCGTCCGCGCCCTTTATTCCGAGGAAAGAATCGTACGCCGCAAACGATGAAATATAGTTCGTCATTTCGGTTACGCCGAAAGGCATTTTATCGCCCGCTTTATAACGTTTGGTTGCATCAGACTGTCTTCCGCAGAACGTAGTTATCTCGTTGACGTTGGCAAACAATCCTATGCCGTATTTTTCGCCGAGTTCGAGCGTTTTTTTAACCGTAGCCGCGTCTTCGTCTCTGGAATACACTACCATATTCACGCCCGCGTCGGAAATCATTTTGAAATACTTATCGCTTACCATCTGCGGAATTTCAAGCCCGTCGATAGTTCCGCCCGAATTATAAACTCCGTAAAAGCCGCCGACCGGCATAACGTCCTTACCGCCCAAAAAGTCGAAGTAAAGCGAATTATATTCCACCGCTTCGCCTTTCTCGGATACATAATAGTTGCCGTTGGCGAGTTTTTTAACGTCGCTCGCGGTTGTTTTATTGCCGCAACCTGCGGCGCAGACTGCAAGCGTGCCCGCCATCATCAGTGAAAGGGCTTTTTTATTCATGGTCTTTTCTCCTTTTCGCAAAAGCGATAGCGCCTAATATCGGCAAAACCGTAAAGCCGCCCAAAGCCGCTCCGCAACCCGTTTTTACGGAAGTCGTTTTACCGATTTTATTCGTTATAAGGTCGCCGTCCGACCACTTGTCTTCGTAACTGAAGTCGGGTTCGGTTCTGTTTTTAACTCCGCTATACTCTATTTCGACTTTTTGCGGATGAATATCTTTATTGACGATTTTAAGATTATCGAAAGTATAACCGCAATAGCCGTACGCCATAATCGCGACGCTTCCGTAAGGAGTATAACCTAAATCTTTTGAAAAGAGCGGTTCGGCAGGATAATTTCCGCTGTCGGACAGTTTATACCATACCGAAAACACTCCGTCATGCATAGATACCTTATAGTTGTATACCTTACCTTCGTTCTTTTCGCTTAAAATATCCATTTCGACGGTTTTGTACGCTGCGGGGTATTCCTGCATTTTAGGATTGCTGTTGAGTTGATTGTAAAGTCTGCTTATCTTTCCTTCCACTTCCATAGTGTAAAGTACGTTAGTACGGGCGTGGTTGTCGAAAGCGCCTCTGCCTGTAGACGCTTCAAGCGAAAATCCGAGCCATCCGCTTGCTTTTTCCTTTACGACGTTTCCGTCCGCGTCTTTCACCGTCTTTCTCGTAACGTCGGTCAGATCGAAAGTCATTTCGAAGTTAGAGTACGAATACACCGTACTTATAAAGCACGGACGACCGGTAAAAGTCAACGCGCCGTTTTCAATCTTTACCCCGCCCGACAAATTAGTTCCGTCGTTGGGGTCGGAACGCGTATAAAATGCGTTGCCGTTGTATTCGTCGTTATCGAAAGATTCGGTAAGTTCGATAGGAGTGGCGGCGTTGGTATAGTCGTACGATTTAATCTTAACCGACGAAATCGTCGCCTCGCAAACGTCGGTCTGACCTATGCAAACGCGTCCGGAATTGGAATGATCCGTATTCCCTTTCGTCGAATCGTCGCACAATACGTACGGCACGGCAACTCCGGCGGGAGCGATCGTAACGGTCATGTACCCGTCCGTTACCAGCGATACGTTAAGCGTGAAACTGCTGCCGAAAGTAAGCGACGGATACTCGGTCGGAGCGACTATATCGGTCTTTGCTCCGCTTTCTTTGTCGAATTTGCAAACGCCGACTTTAAGAACGTCGTTTCCGTCGTTTATAAAGTAAACTTCGCTGGTGCCTTTTTCGCCGAGTTCGCCTGCGATTTTTTCAAGTCCGTACGAAAACGCAAAGCGTTTGTCTTCACCGCTCGGAATATCGTAAATCGTCAACGTATAAGACGAAGTATAAATTTCGTTAATACCGTCGGCGGAACAATCCTTAAAAACGTTCCTCGTGGTTATTCGCGCGTTCTGGCTGCAATCGCCGTCGAAAACGACGGAGTCGTTTACGGATTTTACGTTGCCCGCTATTCTCCAAGTACCTTTGTCGAGTTGATCGGTAATAGAGGTTTTATCCGCAACGTTAACGTCCGATTTACCTGCATTCGCAACGGTAAAAGTCGGAATGGCGCACAGCGCGAGCGCAATGCATGCGGGCGCGATTCTTCGTAATAATTTCTTCATGTTTACCCCTTTATACCAGCGTTCTTAAGCCATGTAGCCCAGCCCGTGGTCGCGTTTACGTTATTTTTGAACGCCGTCCAAAGTTCGGTAGCATTCTGCGAATTATTCGTAGTAACGAGTTTGCCTACTACATCTACCGTGCCGTAAAGGTGAAGCGTCGCCGTTTTCGAAAATACGGGACTCGTCGCGTTACCGTCGGTTACGTTGGTGTTGGTCTTACTTCTCGCGTATTGTTCTTTTTCGTGATCCGTCCAGCCCGAAGTGTTTACGAGCGTTTCGTCGGTAAGGTTTGCGTTAGCCGAATAGTGCGTGGCGTTTACGAACTTCGCCAAGCCTTCGTCGGAATAGTAATATTGAATAAATTTCTTTACGCCGTCCATAGCGTTGGTATATTTATTAACGATCATCGCGTGTTCGCTGCCGTTATTATATATCATCGTTCTTGCGGAGTAAACTTTGTCCCAATCGGCTTGCGATACGTCGTAGCCGCTGCCC
>FR898493.1:36537-37495 GCA_000437515.1 Acidiphilium sp. CAG:727
CCGTAGGCGACGCCGCCGCTCCGTTGTCGAGTACGTTGTCGATCGCCGCGACCAAAGCCGAAAGTTCTGCGTCGTCGGCTACGGTGTCGAGTTTTTCGGCAAGCGCGCTGATAACGGGTGTACGCATCATCTTTACTTTCTTTTCTTTAAGTTCGTCTACTTCGCCGAACACCCAGTTGCCGTTTACCATCATGACCGCGTCGCCGAGATTGAAATATCTTGCGACTTTATACTTGTCGGGATCTTCGATAACCGTCTTGCTTTTAAGTATCGCTCCGAGAACTTCGAGAGCCTGTTTTCTGCCGTCAGTTTCGCTTAAATACACGTCTTTCGAAGGAGTTTTGCCCGAATCGTCTTTGAGTTGAAGCCAATTGTTATTGTAGTATTCAAGCCCCGCGTACTGCGCCATCCATGCTTTTACGAGATATTGATAATATCCCATCCTGGCGTCTTTAAGTTGAGCGAAAGCCTTTTTATTACCGAGAGAAGTGACGAGGTCTTCAAGTTCGTCGGTAGTTCTCGGAACGTCGATTCCTTCGTCTTCGAGAACGTCGGTATAGTAGAAAATACCGGTGGTAGAACCCGCCCAACCGAGCGTTTTTAACTCGCCGTTTTCGTTTTTAAGCGAATTATAAAGCGATTTATCGTATTTTTCCGAAATAGATTTCGTTTCGCCCGGTATCGTTTCGGTAGCGATTTCGGACAAATCGGCAAACAAATCGGTGTAATTCGTGAAAACCGAAATCTGATTGAAATAAATATCGGTAGTGTCGTTTTTACGCTTCTGCAAGGTATTCGCAATCGTCTGCGCGTTTTTGCTCGTTCTTAAATTGACTTTGTATTCGGGATATTTAGCGGAAAAACCCGAAACTATGTCTTTCATAAAAGCCGTACCGAAACTTCCTTCCCAGAAGGATATTTCGATATCCGTCGCGCTGTTGGGAGATTTTCTTCCCTT
>FR898493.1:37551-40725 GCA_000437515.1 Acidiphilium sp. CAG:727
CCCCCCCCCCCCCCCCCGCCGCAACGAATTTAATTGATTTTTTCATAATTTTACCTCCTATTCTTTAATACCGCCCAAAGATACGTTGCTCATAAGCACGTTGTTGAAAAACGCGAAAATTACGAGCGGCGGTATGCAAGTTATAAAGTAAGCCATATAGAGAATATCGAAGTCCCCGCCCGATTCCGTTCTGAAAAGGTATATACCTACCGAGAGAGTGGGCAGTTCGTTAAGATATAATAACGCCGTAGAATAGTTATTCCACTCCGCCATCCATATCATAAGGAATATCGCGCCGAACATCGGCATCGCCTGCGGCAACATTACGCGGAAAAATATCGTATAGTCGCCTGCGCCGTCTATCCTTGCGGCTTCGGCGTATGTGTTGCTTACGTTCTGGAAAAAGGCGTAGAAATACATATAGTAAACGCCTATACCCGAAAACGAAGTAACTATCATAAGCCGGCTGTTCAGAAGCCCCAACTTATCGAGTAAGAGATACATGCTTCCGCCCGTGCCGTATATCGGAAGTATCATCATTATAAGCGAAGCGATAAAATACGCGCCCGCGCCGGGAAACTTATATTTACAGGTAACGTAGGCGAGCATCGCGGTACACGAAGCAGAGAAAAACGCGCCGATTACCGAAAAGTAAACGCTGTTGAAAAGCATTCCCCAAAAACCCGTGTCGTTTATTTTCAACATTGCCATCATCTTGGAAATATTGTCGAAACGCCATCTGGTCGGGAGCGCGAACGGCTTGGCGACTATATCGTCGGGAGTTTTCATACCCGACATAAAGCACCACCACAGGCAGTACAGATACGAAAACGCGACGAGCGCGAATATCGCGAAAATTATGCAATAGAGTATTCTTTCCGAAACGCTCCGCTTTTGCCAGCCGAGAAAATGTTTTTTGATCTTCATCAATACTCCACCCCCTGAAATACCTTACCCGAAATTTTTCGGATAGTAAGCGATATTGCGCAGGATATGACCGTTAAGAACAAGCCGAGCGCCGACATATAATTGAATGCGTTGGACGAGTTGTTTATCGCCACCGAATAGACTTGCAGATACATCCAGTTGGATATAGTCTGCGTGCCTTCCGTACCCATAGTAAGTAAGAAAACTTGTCCGCTCGCGCCGAATATGCCCGCAATCTGTAAAACGAACATAAGCGCGAAAGTCGGCCACACTATGGGGATAATTATCTTGAACGCCTCCTGAACCCAGTTTACGCCGTCTATCTTTGCAGATTCGATAACCCCGTCGGGAACCCTCGAAAACGTTCCGCCCCAGATAATTAAGTTACCCGGGAACGTAAGCCATATCATATTGATAATTACGGCTTTGTTGGCAAATCTCGAATCGGAAAATATCCGCGGCGGCTCCGAAAGTCCGTAAAGTTTCTGCACGAAATTTCTGCATTCTTCCGTTTCGAGAAGATTATAGTAAATCGCGCAAAGCACTACCGCAGACAATATACTCGGCAGATAGAATATTACGCGAAACGCCTTATACAGGAAAATCTTCTTATACAGAAAGTAAGAAACGAATACCCCGACGATAAACATTATCATATTTACGCCGAAAGTAATAAACGTGTTTCTGAAAGCCTCTTTCATTTCGTCGTTAGGCGGAAAAAGGTTGGTAAAAACGTCTTTGAAGTTGTTAAGCGTCCATATCTTTTCGCCGTCGATAGTCTGTTGAAAAGACATCGCGAAAGCGTCTATATTAACGTAGACGTAAAACACCAGAAACGTAATCGTCGGCAATATTACGAACGATAATATAAAACCCGCTTTTTTTAATTTATACGCAACACCGTATTTGATCATTTTACCTGCCGCCTTCGCGTTTGTTCTTAATGCCGAAAATTATTGCGGCAAGCGGAATAAACGCAAAACACGAATACGCGATATTTCCGCCGCAACCGCTCTTGCTTTCTGCCTTGGGGTCGGTATGTCCGCCCTCTTCTTCGAAAACGGCGTAGAAAGTCGTAGACTCGGTTATCGTTTTATCGGCTTCGTACGCTTCTCCTCCGGAAGTTCTCCACCCCGCGAAAACGTATCCGTCTTTCGTCGGATTTTCGGGCGCAGTCGCAAAATAATCGCCCGAAGACAGCGTTTCGCTCTTGACGGTCTTTCCGTCTACGACGAAAGCAACCGAATATTTAAGCAATTTTTTATAGACGTTTTCGCCGACGACGAGTTTACCGATAGTATACTCGCCTTCGGTAATATTTTCGCCATCGATAACGTCCACTATTCCGCCCGTATACACAGCGAGATTAATATTGGTTTTAACTCCGTTTATCGACTTGTAAGACTTTTCGCCGAGTACGAAATAATCACCGCTTTCCGCATTAGCATAAGTGCCATAAATTTCGGAGTTTTCGATCCGGCGTTTCATAACGAGTTTTACGTTTGCATCCGGCATAACGAACGAATATTCCCCCTTGCCGAGCGAGGTAACGGGTATCGTAAGTCTTGTACCGTCTGAGCCGTATACGAGCGGCGAACCGCCGTCGCCGTCGCCGATATATTTAACGGTTACCGTTTTGCCGGCATAGCCGTAAAAGTTCTCTTCGTAAGTATAAGTCATACGGGCATCTTGCGTTCTGCTCATAGCAACGCCGAGATTATATCCGTCGGCATCCGTAATCGAAAAATCGGTAAGCGTTGCCTTTATTATGGCTTCGGCGTTATTCGCATCCCACGCTATACGCCCCGTACCTGCGGCGTCCGTAACGGATGCGTCGGCAGACTGGAACATTTTAGCCATCACGGGCGTCGCTTCGCCTATTTTAACCGAAAAGGCGTGCGCGGTAACGTCGTAAATTATATCCGTATATTCGTCAACGGAATAAATATCGCCTTTTACCGTATTCCTACCGTCGCCGAACACGTACCAATGATTTGCTGCCATAGGTACATAAGCGTATGCAATATCTTTACTGCTTCCTCTGACAAGTCCGTTGTAAACGGCGCTCGTAACCGCGGAAGAATATGAAACGGTTTTGAATTTAAGACGAATATTCCCGCTCGTATCGCGTTTATTATATAAATACGCGCCGTGGGCGTAACTTACGTCCATGGTAACGGAATCGTCCATTTTAAGGGTATACGCGCCCGTATCGAGCGCAAATTTTTGATTTTCTGCGGCATTTTC
>FR898493.1:40813-43663 GCA_000437515.1 Acidiphilium sp. CAG:727
GCCGCGCATACGGCGGCAACCGCTCCGCACAATACGGATGTTAATTTTTTCATAGTTTTTTGTTTTAAGATTAGATTTTTATTGTTTTTGCAAGACCCGTTACGGGTCGGTATGCCTATAAAATTGCGGGAATCGCCACGCTTCGCTCGCGATGACAATTAAATTTAACGCTTTTTCTTTAACGCAACGAACGCCGCTCCGAACGCAGCCAACGCAAGACCTAAACCGCCTACGGAACCTTTACAACCTTTCTTTTGAAGTTTTGCTATTTTAAGGTTGTCTTCCGTCGCGGGGGTAGTTCCGTTTTCGTCAAGGAACAAATCGCCGCATTCCGTGCATCTGTAATGCTCTTTAACGCCTTCTTTACTTTCGGTGGCGGCAACCTTTTCTACCTTTTCGAGAGTATGTCCTTTTGCGGGAATATCCTGCGTTTCGGTATGGTTACAACCTTCGCGCTTACAAGTAGCGGTCTTTACGCCCTTTGCGGTGCAAGTGGGAGCGGTCGTCTGTTCGAATTCGCCCATATCGTGTCCGAGCGCGTTCACGGTCTGTTGAGCCGTAAGCACTTCGTTACATACCGAACAGTGCGAGCCTTCGGTCTTACCGGGTTCGGTACAAGTGGGGGCAACCGCCGCGTCTGTAACCTCCGTATGTCCGGTAGCGGGAGTATCCTCAACTACTTCTTTACCACATTCGCAAACTTTTTTATGCGAGCCTTTTTCAAGACAAGTTGCGGCGGTAACTTCCTGCCATTCGCCGTAAACGTGCGCAACCGTATTGAATTCCGCCGTATAGGTTACTTCGCCGGTTACGGTAGCGATTTCTTTATCCCAACTCTTAAACGTATAGTGATTATCGTCGTCGTAGGGTTTTGCGGGGGTTTCGGGAGCAACGGGAGTTGCGCCGTAGTCCACAGTTTCGGTTTTAAGAGTTTCACCGTTATAATTCTTGAACGTAACGGTATATTTGTTTAACGTTCTCGTTTCGGTATAAGTTTTACCTTCTTCAAAGGGAAGTTCGGCGGGAACGTCGTTAGAATAAGTATATTGCGCACCGGTAGTTCCGAGTTTTGATTTAACTTCTTCAAGTTTCGCCGCTCTGTTGCTTACGGTATACGCGACGTTTTCTTTCGTACCGTTGCCGAGAGTCAACGTAGCGTTGTAAACCTTTTCTTCCGTACCCGAAGTAAATTTCGAGAATACGAAAGAGCCGCTGTCGTCGTTAATTGCGTTCATTCTGAAACCGTGAACCAAACCGTTTTCGTCAGCAAGAAGTTCTGCGTTTACTTTTACGTCGATATTTTTTTCAAATACTTCGGTCCAACCTTTGTTGACGTTTATGATTTCGGTATTCGTCCCGTCAAGTTTGGCGATTTGTACACGTCCGACACCTGCATTATTCCACAAAACCGCCTTAAAGTCTATCGTCTTTACTTTTTCGGCGGCAACGGGGTATTTCAATACGATATTATAAAGCGAACCTACGAAATCTCTTCCGCCATAGGTAACCCCATATTTATCCCATTCCGGAACGCCTGCCCAGTTAGAAGTCTGGAAACCCCACTTGTTATTTTCGGTGGTCGTAGCGTGTTCGTCAAGCACGGCAAGCGGCACGTCTTCACTTATAGCGCGAATTTCCGATATTATCGTATTTGTAGACGCATGTTCGGATTCGAGTATAAAACCATTTACCGTTCCGTCTTCATTTGCAAGCGGTTTCGTAGGAATCCGCATTGCGAAATCACCTTTCATGTCATAAGCGTAATAAACACAAAGAGTACTTACCTGTTCACCTTTAAGATTTTTTACTATTACATTTGAATACGGCGCTTTTTCGTCCCAACACATCATATTAAAAGAATAATAGTCAACTTCATCTGCCATAACGGGAGAAACGAATTTAACCGTTGCAACAAAAGATTTACGCGAACTCATCTGTATTTTATATCTGAAACCTGCAGTTTTCCAGTCAGCCACAGGATAAGTACTAGTTTTCATATCAACCAAATCATAATTGGTTTCAGCCGAAACAGCCTTGGTATTTGCGTAATCGAGGACTTCGACCGACTCGTTCGTAAAAGTAAAATCATTGATGAAAAAGTATTTCAGACCGTAAATTGTATCCGTCGGAGCTATCAATTTAATTCCGTTTACTTTACCCTCCGCATTTTTAATGACGGAAGTCGGAATTTTAACCCAAACCGTATCGGCGGAAGCGGATTTAGATTGTGTACCGTAAATACCCACGTTTATAGAAGATGTTTCATCGAGATTCTTTACGGTAGTACTCAAATGCTTCGAAGCCTTTTCCGCCCAATACATCGCCTTGAATGTTACGTATTTATAATCGGAAGCGTTTACAGCCGTTTCAAGTTTAATCTCGACTTTCGCACCTGCGGTAACGCAATTCGATATCAAACGAGCACCAATACTGTTTTTTGCTGCTGTTAAATCCGGATTAGCCCAACTTTCAGCAAATGCGTTAGCAGTGTTCGGTTCATCTGTTTTATACGCGTTGGCTTCCGAAATCCTCACGTCTAACGTGTCCGAAGTTTCTGTCGCGGTTTCGTCGGCGGCTTTAGCCGTGGGCGAACCTAAGGTAGTCAATGCGTACGCGCCGACCGATAAGGTCATCGCGAGAGCAAGACAAAGTGTCAAAAGTTTCTTCATTTTATTTCTCTCCCATACGGAATAATATTTTTCCCGTATAATTTTTACTTGTTTTTATATCAAGTGTTATTCGTCATGTTGAGCGTAAGCGAAACATCGCCTGGAAAGGCAAAACCTACGGATTTTATACTACTGCAACAGTTGCTCCGCGGTAACTCACCCTTCCCCGCGGGGGGGTTCC
>FR898493.1:43679-43841 GCA_000437515.1 Acidiphilium sp. CAG:727
TTCCGGGAGATCCTTCGCGTTGCTCAGGATGACGATAAACTAATTGCGAAAATAATAGCCGCTCCGACCGTTTTGCCTTTCCAGGAGATCCTTCACTACGTTCAGGATGACAGGCTTTATATACCGTCATTCTGAGCAACGCGAAGAATCTCCCGGGAGGGG
>FR898493.1:43983-44275 GCA_000437515.1 Acidiphilium sp. CAG:727
GAGTCGGAGTTGGCGTAGGCGTCGGATCCGGCGGGTTTGGATCTACTGGGTCTGTTCCGCCCGTCTTTTCGTACACGGCGATAACCGTTCTGTCGCCGCCGTTTAAGTTATAATCTTTCCACTTACCCGTGTAACCTTCTTTCTCGGGAACTTTCGGCTCCGTAATATTCTTGTTTTCTACGGTATAAGTCTGCGTGTCAACGGTTTTGCCGTCGGCTTTGAACGTAACCGTATACGCAATAGCCGTATACTTCGCGTTTACCACCTGCGTCTGACTGTTTTCGAGTTCGAA
>FR898493.1:44317-44745 GCA_000437515.1 Acidiphilium sp. CAG:727
CGTAATATTTTTTGTTCTGCACGGCAGGAATCAAACTTTCTTTACTCTCGCCGTCGGCATAAGTTACGATTATATCGTCCTCCGTTCCGCTTCTGAAAATTATTTTATAAAGAGTAACTTCGGATTCTTTAGTAACCGTATAAGTGATAGTTTTTTTAGTTTCGTTGCCGCCGTCGTCGGTCGCGGTAATAGCGCAGGTATGCGTTCCGACGGTAAGTCTGCCCTTGCCGTCAAGCGCGCCCTTCGACCATTTAAGGCTTACGTTTACTCTGCCCGAATTGTCCGTAACCGTATAATCTTCTATCGGGTACGTTCCTGCGTTGGCATTTATATCGTCCGCCTTTACGGTGATTATCGGCGGAGTATCGTCGCCGGTCGTCTTTTTAGTAACCGCAACTTCGTCAATATACATAGTAGTAGCGGCTTCC
>FR898493.1:44776-46224 GCA_000437515.1 Acidiphilium sp. CAG:727
CAACGCAAATTTACCGAGCGTTCCGCCGCTTAAATTGCAAAGAGCGTCAATTTCGGAAGCGGTAAGCGTAATCGTTATCCATTGGTCTTTGGTTGCGGTTACGTTACGGCGAAGTACCCAGTTCCCGTCGGGTTTGGGTATTCTTACTTCGGGGTGCTTCGCGTTATCTTTCGCCGTAGAGCAAACGTAAACCCTGAAAGATATGCCGTCGATTTTGCTTCTAGTCAACTTTTGCGCCGAAAAGTCGAGAACGATATCCATCTGATAGGTATCCGTAGTCATTTTCAGCACGCTGCCCGTATACCCTGCCGGTACGTTGTCGGCAGCCGCCTCTTCCCCGGGCCATTCCCTCAATCCGCGGTCATCTCCGTAACGGTCGAACCCCCGTAAACGTTTACTCCATCTATCTTTTCGCCGGTATATCCGAAGTTTCCGTCGGCGAAAATCGGCAAAGACGGCGTATCGGGCGTTTCGGGAGTTTCGGGAACGCTCGGAACGTATTCGGAAATTTGAGTTTTACCCGTTAAAATATCCCTTACGGAATCCAACTCAGCCTGCGTAACGCCTATCGACAAAAGGAAATTACAAGCCTTGTCATTAAACGTTTCGCCGCTTTTGCTTTCAATAAAATTACAAAGTTTGTCTATCGCGCTTGTCTGTATATGCGGGTTATTTGCCGCCGCCGTCGAAAGCCACGACAACTCGTATTCTTTGACTATATCGTATCTCGACACTCCGCTTACGGCGTAAAGCATAGCCGCGAGAGTCCCCGTTCTGTCGCGCCCCAGCGAACAGTGGAAGCCTATCGGATAATTATTCGGGTCTGCGCATGCCTTAAATTCTTTTACGAACTCATTAACGTAACTTTCAGCGCCGTTAAGTCCGCTTTGAATACCGCTTCCGTCCGTTTCGTCTACGTAATAAGGCGCGTTATAGTTAAGCCTTTGCACGTTATCGCCGAGCGGAGAAACCGTACTACTTTCGCCGCGAAGGTCTATATCGGTTTTTACGCCGAGCCTTTTAATCTGTTCTTTGCCCTTTTCGGTAATCGAATCGAAATGCGCCGAACGGTAAATTATTCCGTATTTTATAGTTTTCCCGTCGGTCGTTGTAAGTCCGCCGAGATCGCGCATGTTTTGTACGCCGCTTATATCCATCGTTCTGACGTACGCCGTCGGGGTAAACGTGTAAACGTTTGAAAACTTCTGCGCGCCGCCGTTATCGGTTACCTTGACTTTCCAGTAATACTCGCGGTTGGGTATTATATTATCGATAGTAAGGCTCGTTTCGGTGGTAAGATATTTTTCGGCGTTGACGAAGTGTTTTTCGTCCGACAAATAGACCTGATAATACTTACCGTTATCGCACGTCCATTTAAGCGTTACGGGCGTGGCGAGATATTCGTCGCAACCGTAAAATTTTTCGTTACTGCCGTAATTCGGCTCGTA
>FR898493.1:46308-51086 GCA_000437515.1 Acidiphilium sp. CAG:727
AACCTCCGGATATTATCCCCCCGCCGTTTCCGTCGGCTTTTACCGAAGAAAAATCCGCTTTTCCGTAAGTTGCCCCTACGGTCGTTATCGAAATCGCAGCCACCGCCGAAGCGGCTATTATTTTAGTAAGTTTCTTCATCATCTTTCCTATTAAGGGTATTTCACGGCAACGCCGTGAAAGGGGGTACCCCCTTCTATATTCTTACGTTACAATTATACCACGCTTTTTTACGAAAATAAATATCTCAATTTGTTTGTTTTTTGCTCTGTATTTGTTTTTTTGAGTTGTTTTGTTTTGTAAGTTCAATTTGCCGACGATAAAACCGCGGCTGAAACGCCCTGCGCTATTTCGATTTCGAATCTTGCGTTTTCCCCAAAAACTTCGTCGGATCTGCGCGTAAAGTCGTAACTGCCGACAGTAGTACCGTTAAGCCACAAGGTTAACGTAATAGTCGTTTCGTTCTTGATTTTTGCGTTCAGCCACAGAGTCGCGCCGGCAATTAAACTCGATTGATTTATATTGCCCGCGTGAACGTAACCGTTTTCGGCGTTCCACACTTGTTCGAACTTATCTCCGTTCCTGTACGCCACTCTCGCCGTTCCGCCGCGGATATAAAAACCGTAACTTCCGATAAATATATACGTTCCGCCGTTCACGTCGCTCGTTTCGGTGATTTTTACCGTAGCGATTGCGCCGTCGTAGCCTATTACGTTGCCCGTCGCGCGGGATGCCGGATAATCAAGCGTAATATCTCCGTCCGAAAAATCGAAACCCTGTTTGTAAGTCGGCTTTTCTTCCTCTTCGGTATCGTTACCGAGCATTATAGCCTTTATATTATGGATTTGCGTTGCGGATACGCCCGCCGAAAGCAAATAATTTTCAACCTTTGCGGCAAGAGTTTCGCCGTCGTAAGCCTTTATCGCCGCAAGCAACTTATCGAACGAATACTCGCCGCCCTTGGAATTTCTTTCGCCGTAAATCGAAAACGAAGTGTATTCGTAGTCTTGTATAAGTTCCTTTTCGCTTACCCCTAAAAGCGCGTTGAACAAAAACGAAACGGTGCCCGTTCTATCCGCCCCGCCCGTACAATGCAGATACACCGGGTATCTGTTTTTATCGGACAACGCCGCGAAAATCTTTCTGTAAGTTTCTTTATTCGCTATGCCCGTATCGTAACCGTCGGCATTGTAATACTCCAACACGGCGCCCGGTATGGGACTTTCGGTCAGACCTTTATTCTGAGCGGCGTTTCTCAAATCGAAATCGGTTTTGATTTTCAGAGTTTCACTCATATATTTTTTGCCCGCTTCGGTAAGTTGCACGTTCGGGAAATAAGCGTTATCGGGCGAAAGCGCGCCGCCGCGATATATAAGCCCTTGTAAGGTTCTGCCGCTCGCCGTATTATACCCGCCGAGATCTCTCACGTTATGAATTCCGTCTATTTTCATAACTCGCGGACCTTTGTCAATCGTAGAAAAGTTAATCGTGTTCGATTCTTTTTCGCCGTATTCGGTCGTAACGACGACTTTAAGATAATACGTCGTCGCCTTTTTCAGATTATATATCGCGCAGGACGTCGCGCCGCTTTCCTCGTTTACGCTTATCGCGTCGGTAAAATCGGCGTTTTCGGAATAAACGACCTTGCACGCCGAGGCGTTTTCGAAGGTGTTTCTCCAACGAACGTTATAGCCCTGTATTCCGTCGTTCGTTTCGCCCGCGTAATCGGATATATCGGCGTTTTCTGCGGAAAGGTATTGCATGGCGGTCGACGTAAATTGAGCGGCGTTCGGCATATTGAATACTTTTATCGCAGGCGCGTCTTTTTCTTCGTAATCGGAGCAACCGACGCGGGTACAACGACGAACGAGTTTACCGTTTTCTTCGGTCCATTCTCCGTAAACGTGTCCGAGTTTCGTCTTTCCGTCTTTCTCTTCGGTTTTAACGCAGCCGCTTCTCTTGCATTTACGTTCTAAAATCTGAGGATTTTCGCAGGTTTCGGGCGTTTTTTCGCACCACTCGCCGAAATTATGACCGAGCGGCGGTAAATTTTCGGTTTTCGTCTTGCTGCATTTCGTACATTTTTCCACCGTCTTCCCTCCGTTTTCGCAAGTCGCGGCGACGCTTGCCGCCTCGTCGATCGCGTAATTATGCTGACATTCGGATTTGACTTTACAAGCCGTTGCCGACAAAACCACCGCGAGAACCATCGACGTCGCAATCGTCCTGATTTTTCCGTTTTTCATGTCTTACCTCCGGTTATCGAAATCATCTCTATTATAACTCAAATTATCACATTGCGGAAGTTACTACGTTCGCCAAAATTTGCTCTGTATTTGTTTTTTTAGGCTCTTTTTCTTGACCGTGATAAAAATAATTGCTATAATTTCGTTATGGATAATGAAAATAAAGTCGAAGAATTATTAAAGCCGCTGCCTATACCGTTTACGACGCAATTGACGGAATCGAACGACGAATTCAGGCATTCGCACGGTTTTTTCGAATGTTTTTACGTTACCGAAGGTTCGATTTATCACGAATGTAACGGCAAAAACGAAACTTTGACCGAAGGCGACGCGGGCATAATTTGCCCCGGCGTTTACCACAGGTTCAAGCGCGATAAATCTTGTATTCACCGCGATTTGCTGATTTCTAACGAACTTATGAAAGAAGTATGCGCTTTTTTAGACGCAAATCTGTACTCCGACATAACAAAAAAGAAATTTATCCGATTTAAGTTACAGCCGAGCGAAATTTTGTCATACGAAAAACAGATAGCGACGTTTTTATCTTACTACGACGTAAAATTAAGGCATATTCACGAAAAGTTATTGGCGGCTTCGGTACTCAATCAACTTTTGTTCGGCGAAAAAGACGAAGAGTTGCCGTCCAACGATTTCAAATCGAGGTGCGTATTCGTCATAAATACGTCGTTCGCCCGCCCGGACGCCATGCAGAAAATCACGAACGAATTGAGTTTCAATCAGGCGTATCTCTGCAAGAAGTTCAAAAACGTTTTTAACGTAACCTTAACCGACTATATAAACGATTTAAGAATAAAACACGCGGCTTACCTTCTGCAAACCACCGACTATACGCAGCAAAAAATCTGCGAATCGATAGGTTTCGAAAGCGTATCATATTTCAACAAATTATTCAAACGTAAATACGGCATAACCCCCGCCACGTTCAAACGACAATCAAACCCTTACCCGATTACGCCCGATACGCAAAGCGACGAATTATAACGTTTTAATATAATTTCGTAACGTTTTAAGGCTTAACTATCGACTGATTATAATTCAAATTCATAACTTTTTCAATCGTAACTTGTAACAATAAATACCGTTTTTTGTAACAATAGCCGGGCTTTTCGAAACGCCTCGGTTTTATCGGCGTTTTTGTCGTTTTTTGCTTGACAATTAAATATATTGATATATATAATGTTAATATTATGGCTAAAACGAACGAAATAAAATTATCCGAACATTTTACCTATAAAAAATTGTTCAGATTTGTACTTCCGTCGATAATAATGATGATATGCACGTCGGTTTACAGCGTAATCGACGGACTTTTCATATCCAACTTCGTAGGTTATACTCCTTTTGCCGCAATTAACGTAATATGGCCGTTCATTATGATACTCGGCGGTATGGGTTTCATGATCGGAACTGGCGGCTCTGCGCTGGTTGCAAAAACGCTCGGCGAAGGCGACACCGATAAAGCCAACCGATATTTTACGATTCTTATCGTGTTTACCGTTATTTTAGGCATCGTATTAACGGCTGTCGGAATGACGTTTACCCGCCCTATTGCCCGCCTTTTGGGGGCAAACGAAGAACTTATAGACCACGCGGAAATTTACGGAAGAACCGTTATCGGATTCGTAGTGTTTTTCATGCTGCAAAACGTATTTCAAAGTTTTCTTGCGGCTGCCGGCAAACCGCGAATCGGACTGCTCGTTACGGCAATCGCCGGTCTTACGAACGCATTCTTCGACTGGCTTTTCATTGCCGCTATGAAACTCGGACTCGTCGGAGCGGGCGTCGCGACGGGACTGGGACAAATAGTCGGCGGAATCGCGCCTTTAATCTATTTTTGCAGAAAAAACAGCAGCCTTCTCAGGCTCAGACGAACAAAACTCGAACTGTCGCCCATACTGAAATCATGCGCCAACGGATCTTCCGAACTGCTTACGAACGTCGCCTCGTCGATTGTGGGAATTATTTATAATCTGCAATTGATGGCGTATAAAGGCAAAAACGGCGTTTCCGCTTACGGCGTATTGATGTATACGCAACTCGTATTCCTCGCAATCGAAATAGGATATTCGATAGGCAGCGCGCCGATTATCAGTTACAATTACGGAGCCAAAAACACCGACGAACTGAAAAACGTATTCAAAAAGAGTATGATTATATTAAACGTATCGGGAATTTGTTTATCCGCACTTGCGCAGGCGTTGGCTGTACCTATGGCTAAGATTTTCGTAAGAAACGACCCCGATCTTTTTAATCTTACGGTTCACGCGTTCAGATTGTTCTCTTTCGGATTCGCTTTTTCAGGAATAACGATATTTGCTTCGGGATTTTTTACCGCCCTGAACAACGGCTTGATTTCGGCAATATTGTCTTTCGCAAGATCGATCGTATTCCAGATAACTCCCGTTTTGGTTTTACCTTTACTTTTAGGGGTAGACGGCATCTGGTATTCGTTCCTTACCACGGAAGCGTGCGCTTTCGTCGTATGCGTATCGTTTTTCCTTGCCGAAAAGAAA
>FR898493.1:51162-67551 GCA_000437515.1 Acidiphilium sp. CAG:727
GCTCGGGATGAGGCGCGGACAGGGGCTTGCTATTTATAAATCATTCTATTCCGAAATATTTTACGGCGTTACGATAAGAGACGTCTTTTATGACTTCGCCGACCAATTCTTCGTTATTCGTCATTTCTCCGTTTTCCATCATTCTTCCCAAGTAATTGCAAAGGATTCTGCGGAAATAGTGATGACGCGGATAGGACAGGAAAGATCTGCTGTCGGTGAGCATACCGACGAATGCGCCGAGATGCCCGGTAGCCGTCAGGTCGTCGAGATGTTTATACATCCCGACTTTATTGTCGAGGAACCACCATGCGGGACCGTATTGAATCTTCCCTCTGGCTTCGTCGGACTGAAAACAACCGATAAGCGTCATTATTTCGGCGTTCATTTTGGGGTTAAGGTTAAAAATTATAGTCCGAGGCAGGGCGTTTTCGTCGTTTAATTTATCGAAAAGCCTTGACATGTTTCTGATACTGTTATCTTCGGATATGCTGTCGAAGCCGGTATCCAAACCGAGTTTTGCCAGCATAGCGGAGTTGTTATTACGCATCGCGCCGACGTGTAACTCGGTGCGGATATTGCGGCTTGCGTACAACTTCATCAGGTAATACGTCATGTACCCCTTGAACGCGTCAACCTGCACCTGCGTAAGCGTTTTACCCTTTCTGCGTTCATCGAACGCTTCTTCGGCGACGCGCCTTTCGGGCACTTCGCATACTCTTTCGACTGCTATATCGCTGGCTACCGTTCCGACTTTAATAAACTCTTCGAGGCGATCGGCTATTGCAGCCTCAAAGTCGCCGAAAGTGTTGATCTTTTTCGTTTTCGATTCTAAAATCGCAATAAAATCGTTATATTTTTCCGCTTCTATATTCATCATCTTATCCGCCCTGAAAGCGGGGGTAACGGTGAATTTATAGTTTCTTTTCCTGATTTCTTCAAACGTAGATAAATCGTCGAAAACTTCGTTGGTCGTAAAAATATGCTTTACGTTCGACTGCTCTATAAGTTTTTGAGGCGTTACGTCGTTAAGCGCGATATAATCGTTACACCAGTTCCATATCGTTTCGGCGTTTTCTTCGTTTATTTCGAGTTCGCAATTAAAAAATTCTTTAAGTTCGAGTTGCGACCAGTGATATAACGGATTGCCGAATGCGGTAGACAGAGTTTTACAATACGCGACGAATTTGTCGTGATTGCTCGCATCGCCCGTAATAAGTCTTTCCGGTACCCCGTAATTACGCATAAGCCGCCATTTATAGTGATCCCCTCCGAGCCAAACCTCGCACACGTCGTTAAAACGTTTGTTTTCGAGTATTTGTTTTTCGGACAGGTGACAATGGTAGTCGAAAATCGGCATATTTTCGGCGTAATCGTTATAAAGCCTTAACGCCGTTTTGTTTTCAAGTAAAAAATCGTCCTTTATATAACTCATAATTCCACCTCTTAAAGTACCTGAAGGTTAATCAGACTCGAATTGCCGCCTCTCCCGATCGGCGTACCGCCCGTCATTACGACTTTATCGCCTTTCTTCGCCAAGCCGCTCTTTATAGCGCACTCCTTTGCGAAATAGAACAATATATCGAGCGAGGAATATTCTTCGCTCATTATAGGCATTACCCCCCAGGAAAGCGCAAGTTTTCTGAATGCCTTTTTATCCGAAGTCATACCTATAATCGGCTCTTCCGGACGGAAACGAGATACCATTCGGGCGGTCATACCCGTGTGCGTACATACGACTATGACTTTCGCGCCCAAATCGTGAGCAAGAGTGCAAGCCGAATGGGATAACGCTTCGCCTACCGACGAAATGATAAATTGATCTTCGGGAATGACCTGTATGTACATTCTGTTATGTTCCGCCTGTTCTACGATCCTTGCCATCGCCTGAACCGCTTCGACTACGTATTCACCCGCAGCGGTTTCGCCCGAAAGCATAACCGCGCTCGTGCCGTCGTAAACGGCGTTCGCCACGTCGGAAATCTCCGCTCTCGTCGGGCGTTTGTTATGAGTCATCGATTCAAGCATTTCAGTCGCGGTAATACAGCGTTTGCCTAAAATTCTGCTCTTATCTATAATGTGCTTCTGAATATTCGGAAGTTCCTCGTAGGGTATTTCTACGCCCAAATCGCCTCTCGCAACCATAACTCCGTCGGAGGCTTTTAATATACTTTCGAGATTTTCGACACCCGCGCTGTTTTCTATCTTCGCTATCAGGTCGATATCTTCGCCGCCGTTGGCTTTCAGAAATTCACGAACGCATTCGATATCTTCTTTACACGAAACGAACGACAAAGCGATAAAATCAACCTCGTTTTCAATACCGAAAAGTATATCTTTTTTATCCTGTTCGGACAAAAAGTCGAGTTTTAAGTGTTTGCCCGGGAAAAACATACTTCTGTGATCGGAAGTTTCGCCCCCGACTTCTACCGTGCAACGAACGTTATTGCCTTCGACCCCGTCTACGACGAAAATCATAAGCCCGTTATTGAGAAGTATTTTATCGCCTTTCTGCATGGATTCCGTGATATTTTTGTACGATACGGAAACCATCGTTTCGTCGCCTAAAACGTCGTCGGTAGTAAACGTGAATTTGTCGCCTTTGCGGAGCGTAATACGCCCGTTCTTATATCTGCCCGTGCGGAATTCGGGTCCTTTGGTATCGAGCATTATCGGAAGAGGAATTTTGCGTTCTTCTCGAAGTTCCTTAACTATATTTATCTTTCTTAACTGCTCTTCGTGCGTACCGTGCGAAAAGTTAAGTCTGCATACGTTCATACCCGCGTCGAACATTGCCGAAATGGTTTCTTTCGTATCGCTCGAAGGACCGAGAGTACATACTATTTTAGTTTTCTTCATAAAACCTACCCCGTTGCGGTATTATAGTTTTTACAAGCATATTATACAATGTTAATAAGAAAAACGCAACGTAAATAGTTGCGCTTTTTTTACACAATGCTTCGTTTATAATAAAAAACGTATTGCTGAATATAACCCGAATCTTCGCCGAAAGAATTTACGAAAAATTCGTTGATTTTATTGCGGTTTTTCTCTGCCCCGTTAAAATCTTCCCTGTATAATTTTTCGATCCACGTGTCTACGGGAAAAGCGTCGGTTTTATGATACGCGAAAAGCGAAACGCAATCGGCGACTTTCGGTCCGACGCCCTTGAACGACATAAGCGATTCTTTCAATTCTTTCGTGGATAAAGCGGTCATTTTATCGAGTTCGTCGGCGTTTTCGATAAGTCTTTTTGCCGTCGAACGGATAAAATCCGAGCGGTATCCGTATCCGAGCCCGTTATAAAACCCGACGTCGTCGTCAAAGAGTTCTTCCGGCGACGGAAAGGAGTAATATTCTTCGCCCGAAAACGAGTTTTTAACCCCTCTTGCCGAACAAGTTCTTTCGATTATGCTTTTTATTCTCGGAATACGGTTATTTTGCGATGTGAGAAATGAAAACAGGGTTTCGGTTTTGTCCTGATTGAGTATTCTTATTCCCTTGCCCGCTTCGGCGGCACGCGACACTATATCGTACCTGCTTTTTTTCGCGCGGGAATAAATCAAAGAATAATCCCTTGATAAATCGAAAAAATGACGGAAATATCCTTCGTTTTCGGTTTCACATTCGATTACCGCCTTCCCGTCTTCGTTATAGGCGTAACAAGCCATATCTTTCGAAAAAACGAGATAACCTTTTTCAAAAGGCTTAAAACGGAATATCTGACCGCATTCGAGCGTATCTTTTACGTTAAAGAATTCTTCTTCGGTTATTATCTTCGTCATAAAAAAATTTATAGCAAAAAAGCGAGTAAAAATACTCGCCTTTTTTTGATTAGTTGTTTGCGGCGTAAACGCTGACTTGCTTTTTATCTCTGCCGAGTCTTTCGAATTTAACCACGCCGTCGATAAGAGCGTAAAGCGTATCGTCACTGCCGATACCTACGTTCTTGCCGGGATGGAACTTCGTTCCTCTCTGTCTTACGAGAATATTGCCGGCGAGAACGGACTGACCGTCGCCGCGCTTAGGTCCTAAACGTTTCGCGTTACTGTCACGACCGTTATCGGTGCTACCCATACCTTTGTGGTGTGCGAATAAACTAATAAATATCATACCGTCTGACCCTCCGTAATTACGCTCTTTCGGAAACAGCGGTTATCTTAACCTTGGTGTAAGGCTGTCTGTGACCCTGTTTCTTTCTTTCGTTCTTCTTTGCCTTGTACTTGTAAACGATGATTTTCTTCTCTTTGTCCTGAGCAAGAACTTCACCCTCTGCTACGTACTTTGCGGCTTCCGCCGTCGTCTTAATGCCGTTTTCGTCGGAAACGAGTAAAACGTTGAACGAAACCTTATCGCCTACTTTGGCGTTGAGTTTCTCAAACTTTACTACGTCGTCTACGGCAACTTTGTACTGCTTGCTTCCGTTTTCGATAATAGCGTACATCTGAAAAATAGACCTCCCGTCTAATCTCGCCGGAAAATATATTCGGGCGTTGCGTTTACCGCAACTTAAAAAAGCCCTTTCCGAGCGGTTCTCAAGAATTATACATTATTTACTTTTCAAAGTCAAATGAATTTTCGGTCGTTTGGCAAGAAAAAAGTATTATTTTTATAAAAAAGGATATAATATCCGCGTGAGGTGATATTATGGAAGAAAAAAATATAGACAGAGAAGTTCTGATGTCCGTTTATAAAAACGCTCATATCGGGTTACAGTCCATTTCAAACGTAATAGACGAAACCGACGACGAACGTATGAAAACCGAACTTAAAAACGAATACGAGGGCTATGAAAAACTTATCGGAAAGTTAAGCGGTTACATGAAAGAAAACGGAGTAGAGCCCAAAGACGTAAATTTTATGAAAAAGGCGTTTATGAAAGCCGCGATTAAAATGAATACCCTTACCGACGATTCGGCTTCGCATATTGCCGAACTTATGGTAAAAGGCACGGTTACGGGCATTACGGAACTTTCGGAAATTCTGAATAATCACGGCAAAGAACTCGGCGAAAAAGTAAAGGCTTTGACAGAAGAATTGAAAACTTTGGAAGAAACTTACGAAGAAAGACTTAAAAAACTTATATAAAGAGAATGTTAAAAGCGGCGGGGGCAAAAAATTTGCGACCCCCGCGTTTTTTATCTGCAAAAACTTTGCGACCGCCGCTTTTTTAACCCGTAATTTTCTTTAATTCTTCCCTTAAAACTTTAACGTGTAATTCTTCGTCGAGTTTAATGCGTTTGATTATCGCCGCAACTCTTTCGTTTTTAAGTTCCGCAAGTATTTTATCGTAATCCGCTATCGCCCGAAGTTCGCCGTTTATATCGTCCATAAGCATATTTTGCGAATCTTTTCCGTAAACGACTTTTTCCGGAGCGTATATTCTGCCTCCCGGTATAATCGTCGCGTAAACGGGAGGCAGTCCGAGTTTAAGTATCAGTCCGCCTAAAATATGCAGATGCCGCATTTCCGCAATCGAAATTCCGTCCAGAATACCGGCGGTATCCTGCCGTTCGTAACTCGAAAAATAAAGCGAATGATACCTGTATTGAAGCGTAGCGGTCAACTCCCCGTACAGTCCCGCGTATGCAGGCGAAATTATCGTCGCGCTTCTCGCGTCGCATTCGAGACCGTCGGTATTCGGGTATGGCAAATCCAGAGCAATAGGTTTCATTGTTTTTTCCTCGTCTACATATTATATGAAAAAACACGAACAAACGTTCTCATTTTTCTTGACGAACTTATTTACCCATGATATAATAAATGCGAACATTTGTTCGCATAAGTAAAATCGGGTATAATGAATTATGATCGATTACCAAAGACTTAAAATTTTAACCGAAAGCGCGAAATACGACGTATCTTGCTCTTCGTCGGGTTCGTCCAGGAAAAACACGAAAGGCGGATTGGGAAACGCCGAACAAGGCGGAATATGCCATTCGTTTACGCCGGACGGCAGATGCATTTCTCTGCTGAAAATATTGATGACTAATTATTGCGCTTACGATTGTCAATACTGCGTAAACCGCCGCAGCAACGACGTACCGAGGGCAGAAGCCACTCCCGAAGAAATCTGCGAACTCGTGATGAATTTTTACAAGCGGAATTATATAGAGGGTCTGTTTCTGTCTTCCGCAATTAAAGGCAATCCCGACCATACCATGGAATTACTTCTGGAAACGGTCGTAAAGTTGAGAAAAGTATACGGATTCAACGGATATATTCACCTGAAAGGCATACCTTCGGCAAACGCATTAACGATAATCCGCGCGGGCGAATATGTCGACAGAATGAGTTTTAATCTCGAATTGCCGAGCGAAAGAAGTCTTAAATTGCTCGCTCCCGAAAAGACGAAAGAAGGGATTCTTACGCCCATGAACGTAATGTCAAACGAATTCCGTCAGGCAAAGTCGCTTAAATACGGTAAGTTTTTACCCGCAGGTCAGACTACGCAGATGATAGTAGGCGCGTCGCCCGAAAGCGACGGACAAATCGTAAGACTTACGCAAAGTTTGTACAAAAAATATTCGCTGAAAAGAGTCTATTATTCGTCCTATATCCCCACCAACGACAAAAACCCGAATTTACCGGTAAAGCCCGTGGGGCTTCTGCGGGAACACAGGCTTTATCAAGCCGATTGGCTGTTGCGTTTTTACGGATTTTCGGCAAGCGAGATTCTGGAGGAAGACGAAAATCTCGCCGAAGAATACGACCCGAAATGCGGCTGGGCGTTGAAACATCCCGAATTTTTTCCCGTAGAAATCAATTCTGCCCCGCCAGAAACGCTTGTAAGAGTTCCCGGTATAGGGTTCAAAAGCGCGTACAAAATCGTTTCGGCAAGACGTTATCATTCGCTTTATTTTTCGGATCTCGAAAAAATGCGAGTAGTAATGAAAAGAGCAAAACACTTTATAACCTGCAACGGTAAATTTTTCGGAATTGACGACGACATTAAAATCAAAGGACTGCTTGCGATTGAAAGCAAGAACGAATTTGCGACTCAACTGTCGCTGTTTTCGTCGCCCGAAATATCGGCGAGCGCGCTTTTAGGCGAATTATGATTACTTACCTTATAACGCCCGACGAAAGCGGATTGTTCGCCGCGCTGTTTTATGCGTACAAAACGAAAAAATTTCCGATTAAAGTGGTAAGCGAGAAAGTTCAATTGTCTTTTACGGACGAAATGATTATTATACCCGTCAACGCCGCAGAAGTCGCAAGAGTAAAGAAAGGTCTGTATTCCGTCGCAACGAAAAACGTCGTTTCCGACGTAAAAATAGCGTTAAAAAGCGGCGAAAGCGACAAATTGACCGTAATTTTTAATTATTTAAGAGCGGTCGTCGACGATAAAGCACGCGATATTTCTAAAAATTTTGCCATGCCGAGCGTGCTTGCTTTTTCGGACTTAATACGTAGGATATACTTCGAAACGCACAAAATGAAAGGGTTTTTACGATTCGAAGAGAGCGAAAAAGGCTTTTTGTACGCGCACTACGCGCCCGATAACGATATAACGGAATATCTCGCGCCGCACTTCGTAGCAAGATTTTCTTCGATACCTTTCGTTATTCACGACGTAAAACGAAACGTCGTTTTTATGTACGACGGCAAAGCAAGCAAGACGATCAACGCGGGCGCGTCGACCGTTACCGTATACCTGTCTGAAAACGAAAAGAATTTTCGGAATTTATGGCGCACGTACTACGATTCGATAACGATTGCCGAAAGAAAAAACGAAAAACAAATGTATGCGTATATGCCTAGGCGTTATCACGAACATTTGCCCGAAAAAAATCGCCCGCCTGAATAAGGCGGACGATTTATTACGTTTAAGATTATTTTTTACCGAAAAGTTTCTTCATAAACGAAGGAAGTTCTTTCTTCGGTGTTTGATTTGCCGCGAAAACTTCTTCTTCGGATTCGTATTCTACGGGTTGAGCGACCTTCGGAATTTCTCTGCGATATTGTTCGCTTTCGGGTTTTTCGTTTCTTGCCTGATAATTTTCCGGACGCATCGGTCTGGATTCCTGTTGCGGTTGCTTAGGCTTCGCGTCGCGATCGTCCTTCATAAGGTTTACGAAATTCTTACGAACTCCGCCGTCGTCGCCGTTAAGCGATTTCGTGGCAAAACCCGTCGCAATTACCGTTATTTCGATTTCTTCCTGCAAAGATTCGTTTATATCGGCGCCGAAAATTATGTTAGCCGAATAATCGACTACGCCCTGCACAAGACGAGCAGCCTCGTAGACTTGCCCCAAGGTCAAATCTTTACCGCCGGTAACGTTTATGATGACGCCTCTCGCGCCCTCGATAGTCGTTTCGAGAAGGGGGCTCGATACCGCCTGACGAACGGCTTCTACGACTCTGTGTTCGCCTTTCGCCCTGCCCACGCCCATGTGAGCAAGACCTTGATTTTTAATTATCGTTCTTACGTCGGCAAAGTCGAGATTTATCATCGCAGGGGTAGAAATCAAATCGGCAATACCGCAAATACCCTGACGAAGAGTATCGTCCGCAACTTTCAGAGCGTCAATCATGGAAATGTCGTTAGGCAACGCTTCGAGCAATTTATCGTTGGGAATAATAACTATAGTATCGACGTACTTCGAAAGGTTCGCTATACCTCTCTTCGCGTTTTCTTCTCTTCTCCTGCCTTCGAAAGCGAACGGCTTGGTTACGACAGCAACGGTAATACACCCGGCTTCTTTCGCTATACGCGCGATTACCGGAGCCGCGCCGGTTCCGGTTCCTCCGCCCATACCTGCGGCGATGAAAAGCAAATCTACGCCTTTAACGGCTTCTTCGATGGCTTCTTTGCTTTCTTCCGCAGCCTTTTCGCCCATTTCGGGATCTGAACCTGCGCCGAGCCCTTTAGTCAGCACTTCGCCTATCTGTATCCTGTTTTCGTAAGGCGCCTTCGAAAGAAGCAACGCCTGCTTATCGGTGTTGACCGAAACGAATTGAGCGCTCGAAATATTGAGATCGATCATTCTGTTGACGGCGTTATTGCCCGCGCCGCCTACGCCTACTACCTTTATTTTGCAAATGTTAAGTCCGTTATCGGTTAAATCCATAATTTTTCACCTCCGTGTAAATATACGTAAAAATAAGTTCGTTTTACGCTCCGCAAGCGCAAAGTCGAGAAGACTTATCGCCGACGCGTAAACGGGTTTGTTATATTGCGGAACGGCAGGAACAAGCACGTCGACTGCTTGTCCGAACCTGCCTGCGAGATGCTCTTTTGCTCCCCGCATATAAGAAATTCCTCCGCCGGTCAAATATATTTCTCCGACGTTAATTTTGCTTGAATTTTCCTCTAAAAACTCGTCTACGTTCCCCGCTATTTCGTCCAACACGCCTTTAACGGTTTCGTTGACTTCCTCAACGGAGTAACTTTTTACGTCGCCGCCGTCTTCGACAACGTATTTCGACTGTCCGCCCCGAACGTATCCGAGACTTATTTCTCTTTTGAGTCTTTCGGCAGCGCCCGGTGAAATTCCGTATTTTTCGACTAACGCGGCGGTAATATACCCGCCTCCGCAGTCCAGAGAATCTTTCGCAAGTACTCCGTCGCCGACGAAAAGGGTCGAATTCGTCGTAATGTAACCCACGTCCACTATCACCTTGACGGCATCCGCGGCGTAGTTGCCCAATAAAAATCTGCCCTCTGCGTAACCGTCGTACACGAACCTTACCGTTGCCCTGCATACGTTAGCCGCTGCAGAGCGAACGGATTCGGTAAAATAGTTTTCGCAAAGTTGATAAGTTATCATTCCGCCGAGTGAAGACGAAACGTTGCCGATCGGATCGACGACTTTTCGGTTATCGTCAAGCGAATAGTACACGGCAGAAGCGTAAACCGCTTCGTAACCGGCAATATCGATTTTTCTCCTGCCGGCCTCGAGTAAATCGTCTTTATCTTTTGCCGTTATTTTTTTCTTTCTGCCGAAAGACAGCCTGAACTTTCTGTTTTCGATTCTGATAAACGAGCCCGGAACGCCGACGAATATTTCGCGGGGCTTATTTCTCGAAGAATCGCAAACGGCCGTAAGAACGTTAATTATAGTCTGTTTCAACTCCGCTTCGTCAAAAAACTTTCCTTCGGAAAAGCCCTCGTAACGAAGTTCGGAAAAAGCGTCTATGGCAAACGTGCCGTTGACACCCCTTTCGCCGCTGACTGCGATTATTTTCGACGATCCTACGTCTATCACGATTACGCTGTTATTCAACGCCGTTATTCTCCTTGGTTGGTTTTTTCCCATCTGTCGACGATATTTCCGTTTATATCCTTAATTATCCAGAGTGTACCTTCGTTTTTTTCGCTATCCGACAAACCGAAATAAGCGTCGCGGGCGTTTACGGCGTTAAGACAAAACTCGTTTTTGGCGGACAAAAACTCTTTGTCCGTAAATTTCGACACGCCCAAAACGAATTTGATTCTTACGCCCGTTGCCATGCCGAATTCGACGAATTTGTTCGTGCCTCCGTTCAAGGTTACGGACCCGACGAGCGTCGGATCGTCGTAAACGTCGTAATTTGCGAAAGCGACTTCCAGAAGCGAAATTACGTCGCCACGGATTTTTTCCGATAACTCCGGAGTTTTATCCGGCAGACAACCGTTGATATTTACCACGGGCAGATCTCCCGCGTTTTCTTTGCTTTTAGCGAATTGTCCTATTACGAAGAACTCGTCGTCTACGACGTAATCGTACTCGTAACCGTCGGCGCGCAAAACGAATTCGGGCGAGCGTATCTCGGCATTCAGTTTGATTCTGTTGGGAAATACTTTTTTTACCGACACTATTTTAACGCGCGGGTCGGAAGAAAACAGTTTTTCCGCTTCCGACTTTTTTATCTCGAAAACCGATTTGCCTATAAATCTGCCCGAAACCCTCGAATTGACGTATTCGTAATAATCATGACCTTCGACCGGAGATTCGATTTCTCCGCCGATTACGGTTACGTCTGCGTATCTCGTTCTCGAAAGCCATACGAAAGCGGCGATAACCGTCAGCAAAAATACGGCTATCGTACTTATTATCGTAATCGCTTTCTTATTCATCGGCATCTCCGTCAAAGGGTAACTCTTTCGACGTTCGCGCCGAGCGTCCGGAAAGTTTCTTCCAAAGAGCAATATCCCCTGTCTATATGTTTTACGTTAAGAATTTCGGATTTTCCTTTCGCGCCGAGCGCCGCTATCAGCAACGCCGCCCCGCCCCGCAAGTCGCCCGCGTCCATAGTGGCGCCGGATAATTCTTTGCCGCCGACCACGGCGCACATATTGCCGCGCAGCGTTACGTCGGCGCCCGTTTTCAGGAGTTCTCCGACGTAACCGAATCTGTCGGGGAAGACTTTATCCTCGACGACCGTAACGCCGTTCGCAAAACAAGAACATGCTACGAGTTGCGGTTGAAGATCGGTCGGAAAAGCGGGATAAGGCATTGCGTCCACCTTACCGAAACCGCTTTTCGGCGAATGAAATTCTACGTTTATTATTTTATCATTTTTCGGTCGTATTTTGCAAGCATTATTCGATAAAATTTTCAAAGTTGCGTCAAGGTTTTTCAAATCTTCGCGATAAAACTCCATTTCGCCGCCGCAAGCGACACCCGAAAGCAAAAAAGTACCCGCCTCTATGCGGTCTTTAGACGGCAAAAAACAGACGCTTTCCGTTTTCAACGGAAAACCGCCGTCTATTTTTATAACCGGACTGCCCGCTCCCGACACCTTAGCGCCGAGCAGATTAAGATAATTCTGCAGATCCTTTATTTCGGGTTCGGCAGCGGCGTTTTCTATTACGGTGTCACCCTTGAGTTTCGTAGCGAACATCATTACGCTTTCCGTCGCCCCTACGCTCGGATAACGCAGTTTCACTTTTCCGCCGACCGTCTTGTTTTGTCTGAATGTAACCTGCTCGCCCTCGCAAACGTCTACGCCGAGATTCCTGAATGCTTCGATATGTATATCTATCGGCCTTTCGCCGATATTGCAACCGCCCGAACGACATATCGACGCGCAACCGAATCTTGCGAGTAACGCGCCGACGGTAAAAAGCGACGCTCTGATCTTTTTCGTAAGGTCGCACGGCATACGCCATTCGCATACGTTCGTCGTATCCAGGCAAAGCGAAGTTCCCCGAAAACTTACCGAGCCGCCGAGCGAGGCGATAATTTCACTCATGACGTCGACGTCGTTAATTTTCGGACAGTCATCTATCTCCGTTTTCCCTTCCGACAATATACTCGCCGAAATTATGGGAAGTACGGAATTTTTTGCCGAATATATCTGTGGTTTACCGTAGAGTTTTTCGCCCCCGCGTACGATAAATCTATCCATTTATCCTCCGATTTCAAAATATATTGCATACTATGAAAATCGAAGCGCAAAAAGTGAAAATTTACCCGTCGGCCGAATTTCGGCTTACGTTGTAAAGCACGCCGAACGAGAACAAAAATACTATCAGAGAAGTGTTGCCTGCGGACACGAGCGGCAAAGGAAGCCCGGTAGGCGGAATGCTCCCGGTCACTACGAGCGCGTTGACGAGCGTTTGCACGCCAAATATGCTTGTTATGCCGACGGAAAGCAGAAAACCGAAAAAATCTTTACACCTCGACGCAACCCTTATACCGCGCCATACGATAAACAATATCAACGCAAACAGAACGACGAGACCTGCGAAACCGACTTCTTCGCCGATTACGGCAAGGATAAAATCGCTTTCCGAAAACGGCAGAAATCTGAATTTTTGCCTTGAATCGAATATTCCGACTCCGAACCAGCCTCCCGAACCCAACGCGTAGAGCGATTGCAGAAGTTGGTACCCCTCGCCTTTCGGCGACGCCCACGGGTTAAGAAAAGCCGACAGCCTGTTCAGCCTGTACGGCTCGGCGATTATAAGCAGCGGTACAGCGATTACCGACGGAACGATTATGCACGCCAGGACGTACGCTTTCGCGCCGGAAACGAAAAGCATAAGCAACATAAGCGCGCCGAAACAAACCGTTATAGACATATTCGGCTCTAAAATTATCAGAAGACAAAACAGTCCGCCGACCGCTATTACGGGCAGCACTCCCGGAACCGTCTTCGTTCTCTGCGGATTTTTCGAAAAATACGCGGCGGTAAAAATTACGTAACTTATTTTTGCGATTTCGGAAGGTTGTACAGTCACTCCGGCAAGTTTTATCCATCTTTTTGCGCCGTAATTCTCAAACCCTAACGGAGTAAACACGAGCGCAAGCATAATTATCGCTGCCGCAACGGCGAAAATACCGATTTTTTTATATTTTCGGTAATCGAATAACGCTCCGAAAGTCATCGCCGCAAATCCGACAAGCAACCCGACGCAATGTTTCTTAGTCGTATAAAATTTGTCGTTATAAGCAATTTCGCAATTATATCGGCTTGCGGAATATACGAATACCAGCCCGATTAACGAAAGCGCTATTACCGAAACAAGGAGAAGGGTATCCCCTCTCCCTGTTCCCGCCGGACGGCGCAGTTTTGAATTTACGGATTCGTTTACGGCGTTATTCGTCATAACCGAGTTCGTCGACGAGTTTTATAAAAGCGTCGCCGCGCTGTTCAAAGTCAGTAAAGCGATCGAAACTCGAACACGCGGGACTTAAAAGCACGGCGTCGCCGCTTTTCGCCGTTTTGCTTGCGAGATATACGGCAAGTTCAAAGTCTTCGGTCATGGAAATATTTTTGAATTCGCTTTTTTTCGCGCTCTCGGCGATACGGAATGCGCTTTCGCCCGTAGCGATGACGGCTTTTACGTTACTGCCTTTTATCCCGTCGAATAAACCTCCGAAGTCCAGACCTTTGTCCTTGCCGCCGACGATTAAAACCGTAGGTTTGGTCATAGTGGCTACCGCTTTTACGGTAGCGTCGACGTTAGTTGCCTTCGAATCGTTATAGTAGTCTACGCCGTTCACCGACTTCACGAATTGAATTCTGTGTTTTACGCCCTTGAAACACTTGAACGCTTCGACGACGTCTTCGACGGACACGCCGATTATCATAGCCGCGCAAAGACACGCCAACGCGTTGTACGTATTATGCTCTCCGCTTATAGGCAACGTGTTCAAATCGGTTATGTACTTGCCTTTATAGTAAATTTTACCATCCGAAACGTACGCGCCGTTTACTTCTTCTTTCGTCGAAAAGTATACGACTTTCCCTCTCGTCTTTTCTTTGAGATTTCTGACCAAAGGATCGTCGTAACAAAGCACCGCGTACTCGGTTTCGGTCAGGTTTGCCAGGATTTTACTTTTTACGTAGACGTAATTATCCATATTGTAGTGCCTTGACAGGTGATCGGGCGTAATATTCGTGATTATAGCGATGTGAGGAGTAAAACTTCTGACCGTTTCAAGTTGAAAACTCGACGCTTCGACGACGACTATATCGTCGTCTGTCAATTCGTTTTCTACGGATGACAACGGAGTACCGACGTTGCCGCACAACACGCTGTTTAATTTCGCTTTTTTAAGTACGGCGTCAATCATGGTGCAAGTGGTCGTTTTACCGTTGGTTCCCGTTACGGCAATTATCGGCGCGCAGCAAAACGACGACGCGAGTTCGAGTTCGCCGGTAATCCGTTTACCAAGTTTTTTTGCAGCCAACGGTATTTCGTGGTCTATAGCCACTCCGGGACTTAATACCACGGCGTCGATTTTGCGTAGAAGAGCGAAAACTTCGGTTTTGCCGACTTCTATCGCGCCTTTTTTTGCAAGATCGGCCGCGTTTGCTTTTACTCTGTCACATTCGTTATCGTCGTAAACGTAACATTTTGCGCCTTTTTGCAAAAGCAATCCGGCAATCCCGACGCCGCTTTTCGATAAGCCGACTACGAGAAACACGGTTCTTTTCAAATACATACAATACCTCGTTAAATAATAAAAATAATAACCGACAAACCGATTACTAAGGTTACGAATTTATAGCCGAATACGATTTTACTTTCCGCATATCCCTTATGCTGAAAATGATGATGCAAAGGAGCCATGAGGAATAACCGCTTTCCGCCGCTCAACCTGAAATACGTAACCTGCAATATTACGGATATGCTGGAAGCGACGTAAGTTATTCCGATTATCGGAATAAATAATAAATTCCCGCTTAAAGCCGCCGTTATCGCAACCGCGCCGCCGAGCGCGAGAGACCCCGTATCGCCCATAAAGACTGTCGCGCGGTAGGTGTTGTAAAACAAAAATCCGACGAGCGCGCCCGAAAGACAAAACAAAAATTGCGCAACGTTAGCGTATTCTTTGCTTACGGGATACCTTATTCCGCCTTTGAATACCTGGATTAAAAGCAAACTGCCGAAAACGAGCGCGTAAACGTAAGTTACGCCGCCGGCAAGCCCGTCTAAACCGTCCGTTAAATTTACGCTGTTGGTAGTAGCGATAAAACAAAACGCGCAAAGCGGAACGTACCAGAACTTCAGATCTACTACGGTATTCGTAAACGGAATACTTACTTTAGTCAAACCTCTCGTATACGCGTAAACGGATACGACTACGGCTATTATGATTTCGAATAAAGTCTTCTGAACGGGATTTAAGCCTTCGTTACGATGAAGTTTTATCTTTATGAAATCGTCGATAAAACCTACCAGAGCGTACGCGACGAAAACGGCGACGCAGACTTCCGAAAGTCGATTTTCTTCGCTTCTGAAAACGTAATACGCGATAATACAAGACGAAATAAAAATTATACCGCCGACAGTCGGCGTCCCGCTTTTATAATCGTGTTCGGAAACGTAAGAGAGTATATTTTGTCCGAATTTCAATTTTTTCAGTAAAGGTATCGTTATCGCTCCGATCGCGATCGAAATAATCGCCGCAACGAGAAACGACGCGCAATAGATTTTCACTTTTTTATTTCAGTTCCGCCCGCAAAACGTATTCTTTTATTACTTCGGCGTCCGAAAACTTGCGTTTTACGCCGAGCACTTCCTGATATTCTTCAGCGCCCTTACCCGCAACCACCAGAACGTCGCCTGCGCGAAGTTTGGTTAAAGCGTATTTTATCGCCTCTTTTCGATCCTCTGCGGTAATGTAGTCTTTACTCACCTTTCTCACTCCGTTCTCGATTTCCGAAATAATTGCGCAGGGGTCTTCGAATCTCGGATTATCGGTCGTTATTACCGTAAAATCGCTTATCGATGCGGAAATTGCGCCCATTATCGGGCGTTTTTCTCTATCACGATTACCGCCGCAACCGAAAAGGCAATATAACTTTCCGTCGCAAATCTTACGAAAAGACAACAGCGTACGTTTCAGCCCGTCCGGAGTATGCGCGTAATCGATATAAATTTTCGCGCCGGAATATTCGGCTATAAATTCGGCTCTGCCCTTTACGGCTGTCAGATTTTTAAGCGCCCCT
>FR898493.1:67570-68597 GCA_000437515.1 Acidiphilium sp. CAG:727
CTGCGTTTTTATGTCCTTTAATTTCTTCTATTGCCGCCACGGCAGCCGCGGCAAGAGTATTATAGACGTTGCACTCGCCGATTAAAGAGGTTTTGACGTCGTATATGGCGTCGAAAAGATTGATTATATAACTTATCCCTTTGTCGCTTTCGTCTACGTCTATCGCAAAAACGTCCGCGGGGTTATCGATTCCGTAAGTCAATACTTTCGCATCCGAATTTCGCATAATTTCTCTGCCGAGTTCGTCGTCTACGTTTACGACTGCGTATTTACAGTATCTTTTTTCGAAAACGCTCTTTTTTACGGCCGAATACGTTTCCATATCGCCGAAATAATCCAGATGATCCCGAGTGCAATTCGTAAAAATCAGACATTCGAAATATAACCCTTCGCAACGCCTCTGATCTATCGCATGCGCCGATACTTCCATAAACACGCACGTAACGCCGGCATTTCCGAGTTTATCGAGAGTCTGATACAATTTTACCGTTCCCGGCGAAGTAAGCCCCGTTTCTTCCGTCGTTTTGTTATACGAAACGCCGAGAGTTCCTATCGTGGCGGTTTTATATCCTGCGTTTTCGAAAATCCGGGACAAAATATGACAAACAGAAGTTTTTCCATTAGTACCGACCACGCCGAATATTTTCATTTTTTCTTGCGGCGCGCCGTAAAAATTCGAACAGATTACGCTCATCGCCTTTTTGACGTCTTTTACTATCACGAGGCATACAGAGGTTTCGACTTTTTTCTCTCCTACGGCAACGACGGCTCCGTTTTTTAAGGCTTCGCCCAAAAAGTCGTAACCGTCTTTATTATTGCCTTCGACGCAAAAAAACAAACCGTTTTTTACAGTTTTTCGCGAATCGTCGGTTATATCGTCTGCGCTTTCGGGTAATTTACCGATAATTTCCGATATTTCTACCCCGTCGAGTAATTTTTCAATTTTCATTTTCCACCTTTTCGAAAGCCTTTATATTTTTAGTTTCAATAATGCCTTCGAATACTTTTTTAACGAGAGGAGCCGCTA
>FR898493.1:68636-72457 GCA_000437515.1 Acidiphilium sp. CAG:727
CGTCCCACCCGCCGTCAGGTTCGTCGACGATTGCAAGCGCGAGATATTTGGGGTTATTCGCGGGGAAAAACCCCACGAAACTCATCACGTTTTTGCCTACGGAAAGAACTCCGTTTTCGAATTTTTGAGCGGTACCGGTCTTCCCGCCGACTTTATATCCCGCTACGTACGCCTGCTTGCCGCTTCCGTCGCGCACGACCCCTTCGAGGTATCCGGCAAGAATCCTCGACGCTTCTTCGCTTATTACGCGTCTTTTCGCTTTCGGATTCATTATTTCGGCGATCCTGCCGTTTTTATCGTAAATATCTTTTACGAAATACGGTTCGTAATATATTCCGCCGTTTACCGCAGCCGCGGTAGCGCATGCCAATTGCAGAGGAGTGACCGCTATCGTCTGACCAAACGATATTCTTGCTATATCGCCGTTTTTAACCGCGCTTTCCGGAACCAACATCCCCGAAGTTTCGCCGTTAAAATCAACGCCGGTGGTCTTGCCGTAGCCGAATTTTTCAATGTAATCGTACATTTTCTCTTTACCGAGCGACAATCCTATATCGACGAAGCACGGGTTGCAACTGTTATTCAGCGCCATTGCGAGATTTTCGTTAGAGTGTTTTCCGCCGGCGTGATTGCTCCAGCATTTTATTTTTTTTCCGTCTACTATTCTGTACCTCGACGAATTGAAAACGTAATTAAGCGAAAAGGCTTTCGGGTTGCCTTTTAAGTACTCCTCTATATTTGCCGCCGCGGTAAGAACTTTGAAAGTCGAACCGGGTTCGTAAGAATCCGCTATAAGCGAGCATCTTCCGGCTTTGTTAAGAAGTTCCGCATCGTTTCGCGGTACGGCGTTCAGATCGTAAGACGGTCTTTCGCTGACTGCGAGTATCTGACCATTCGACGGGTCGAGAACTATAATCGCCGCTCTTTTAGGCGAATATTCGAGATACGCCGCCTGCGTTACGGCGTCGCATATTCGCTGAATTTCGTAATCGACGGACAATCTTACGTTAAGTCCGTCCGTCGCGCGGATATATCTTGCGGATTTTCCGTCTATATCCACCCCCGTAAGATCGGATTCGTAAAGTATTTCGCCGTCATAACCTTTAAGATATTCGTCGTATTTCAGTTCGAGTCCTGATTGTCCCGCGCCGTCTACCGAAGTGTATCCGAGTATCTGACAAAGCATATCGCCGTAAGGGTATACCCTTTTGCTGTCGGTAGTGAAATATACTCCCGGCAAATTATATTCTTTAAGTTTTACTATCGCGGATTTGTTTACCTTTTTTTTGACGGTTATTTCGCTCGTTGCGTGAGTCCTGATTTTTTCTTTGAGGGCGTTCTCGTCCATATCGAGCGTTTCCGCAAGGACTTCGGCGGTTTTATCCGCGTCGCCGAGCAGTCTGCAACGAAGATAAACGGCGTAGACTTCGGAGTTGTCCGCCAGCACGATACCGTTTCGGTCGACGATAAGCCCTCTGCTTGCCGCGACGGGCAAATCCCTCGTCCATTGATCGATTGCCTTCGACTGCAAATCTTTACCTTGCACGATCTGAATATAAAACACTCTTGCCAAAACGAATATAAAAAGAAAGGTTATTGCGCTCAGATAAGCGAATAACCTCTTTCGTATCGTATTAAAACTGAATTTATAAATTTTTATGACCCCTTATTTTACGCCGCTTTCGACATACCGTGCTTTATAGCCCACTCACCGATGGCTTCTTCGCTCGTTATATCGTCAATCTCCGCCTGAATTCTTTCGGATTCCGCGCTGATGTCGCTCGCCTTCTGCCTATAAGACGAAATCGAATTATCGAGCGATTTCAACATTCTCGAATTTATTATGATAAGAGAAAGAATTATGGCTACCACGAGCGAATAAATAGCGATAAGCACTTTGCCCTTGCTGCTTAATCTGAATTCTTCCTTATGGCTTTCTTTCGTATAGTCGACTTCTTCGTAAATATCGCTTTCTTCGTCGCTGCCGAACTGCATGGTGGTCGACGAAGGACGAAGATCTGCGTTCGTTTCTTCTTCGGGGCGCGCTATGCGCGGTCTTTCCGCCGTCGCAGACGCGGAAGAATATACGTTCCGATCTTCCGTCTGCTTTTCGGGGACGGAAACCGCGTCGTTTTTATTTTCGCCGCGATAGCGTTCGTAATGCAATATTTTGTCGAGATTGCTCTTTATCGTATCGGCTTGCTCTTTTTCGGCAAGTCCGACGTTCATGTCGTTATGATATCCGGCGTTACCGTTATTATACATATTCCGTCTCCTTTGCTTTTATTATATCTCCGTTCAGATTTTTTCGGCGACGCGAAGTTTTGCCGATTTGGATCTCGGATTGAGTTCCTTTTCGCTTTCGCTCGCCTCTATCGGCTTTTTCGTTACAATTTCGATTTCCTTCTTTTTACCGCACACGCATACCGGAAATCTCTTGTCGCATATGCAGTCGGTTTCGAGATCTTTGAAAGTTTGTTTAACTATCCGATCTTCGAGCGAGTGGAAAGTAAGTATCGCTATCCTTCCGCCCTTGTTAAGTCCCCTTATTATATCTTTGACGGCCTGTCCGAGTCCGTCGAGTTCTTCGTTTACTTCTATCCTTATCGCCTGAAACGTCTTCTTTGCGGGATGCCCGTTCTGTTTGAATTTATACGGTATGCTCTCGTCCACGATTTTTACGAGTTCGCCCGTAGTTTCAATCGGTTTTTCAGCCCTCGCCTTACAGATATTTTCGGCAATTTTTCTTGCGAATTTTTCTTCTCCGTAGGTATCGATTATATATCTCAGTTTTTCTTCCGGGTAACCGTTTACGACGTCTTTCGCCGAAAAAGGACGGTTTCTGTCCATTCTCATATCGAGTTCCGAATCGTCGGATAAATAAGAAAAACCGCGCGAACGGTTATCGAGTTGATAACTGCTTACGCCCAAATCGAGAAGGGCGCCGTCGAAACCGTCTAAACCGAGCGAGTTTTTTATCGCATTGAAATTTTTGAAGTTATCGTTAAAGACTATGAATTTTCCTCCGGAATTCTTTACGAGTTCCTCGGAATTTTTCACCGCCTCCTCGTCGCGGTCGGTAGCAACAAGCAATCCGTCGCCTTTCAGACGTTTAAGAATTTCTTTACTGTGTCCCGCCCCGCCGAGAGTGCCGTCGAAGTATTTTCCGTCTTCTTTTATACGAAGCGACTCTATACATTCGTTGAGCATTACGGGAACGTGGGAGAATTTCATTTGCCCACCTTCGAGCGCAATACTTTTATGCTGTCTGCGAACGATCTTTGTTTACGCTTTTCTTTTTTGACTTCTTCACTCCATATTTCGAGGCGGTTGAAAACGCCTACGGTTATAACGTTTTTGTTAATCCCTGCATACTCGCGAAGGGCTTGAGGAAGAAGATATCTGCCCTGAGCGTCGGCTTCGATGGTATAAAACCCCGACATATATTCCGAAAACGCCTCCTGGGCTTCTTCGTCAAAAAGCGAAACGTTGTAGAACTCTTCGCACATTTTATCGACTGCGCTCTTAGGCATGACGTATATACATTGCGTGGTTCCCTTGCAAAAAACGAGGTCTTCGTTTTCCGGTAATTTGAATTGCGACGGAATTCGTATTCTGTTTTTGGCGTCAAGTTGATGCGACTGCTCGCCCGAAAACATATTGCAGACCCCCTTCTTCGAAGTTTGTAAATTCATTATATATTTTTCAACGACCACTGTCAACCACTTTTGACCATTTTTATAAAATTTTTTTTATTTTTTTGAATCGTGATGACCAATGCGATTTGTTACGCATAAAAATTGCGGCGGGTAAAATCAACC
>FR898493.1:72471-79890 GCA_000437515.1 Acidiphilium sp. CAG:727
GCGGCGGAAAAAACCACCCCGCCGCAATAGGATTTCAGACAATTTTCGAGTAAATTTCAGCAATTATATCGCTTTTTTTCCCGATAAAACAGACTTCTCCGCCGCCGCCTTCGCGTGGGTGGTCAGAAAGGAACGATCTTATCTCGTTTTCGGCTTCGTCGTTGCCGTCGATAAGTTTTGCTCTCGGGAAAATTTCCGACAATTCCTCTTTTATAAAACCGTAATGCGTACAACCGAGCGAAACGTATTCCGCATCACGGTCGAATTCGTCGAAAAAGGGTTTGACGTCCGGTTTTTCTCCAAGTATTACCGCCCTTTCGATTTCGTCCGCAAGCCCGTGTATACCGACTACTTTCGAGCCGTTTTTTCTTAAAATTTCGGCGCACTCGCTTTTTGCCGTTCTCGGAGTACAGAAAACGTATCCGTTGCCTTTACGCGCAACCGGGTAAACCCCTACGATTTTCACTCCGTAATCTCTGCGATTTTCCGACATGAAAGTCGAAAGCGATGAACACGCCGTGACTATGATTTTAGGAGCGAAAGAAATGAGAATTCTTATTGCCGAATCGGCGATTTTTTCCATTTCGACGCCGGTTTTATCGCCGTAAGGCAAGTTAGACGAATCGGCGAAATATATAAAATTTTCATCGGGAAAAGCGGCAACCGTTTTTTTCAATAAAATAAGCCCGCCTATACCGCTGTCGCAAAACGCTATACATCTGTTATCCATACCGATATAATATTCGCCGTACTCGGAATATATCACCGTAAACGTATTACCGTATAACGCTCGTACGGCTTCGCCGCGAAAGAAAATATTATATATATTTTGGTTAAACGGCGTAAATATTCTTGCCAAGTCTTTTTTTTTATGCTAAAATAATATAGACTTTGAAAACAAACGTATAAAAGGAGTAAATAAAGTGCCCAACATTAAATCCGCTAAAAAGCGCGTACTCGTAAACGAAAAGAAGAATTCCGTAAACAAAAACAATAAGTCGGAAGTAAAAACCGCCATCAAAAATCTTGACGCGGTAATCGCTGCCGGCAACTATGAAGAAGCGGTAAAACTTTACCCTGCCACCGCGTCGATCATCGACGCTTCCGTTACAAAGGGCGTTTATCACAAAAATACCGCTGCCAACAAAAAGTCGGGTCTTCAGAAGAGAATTAACGCTTTGAAGAAATAAATTTATAAGTAATCGACGGGGGTTGTCTGTTTGGCTACCCCTTTTTAATTTGTTTTACGAACAAAATTGTCGATAACGACCGTTTTTGCCCTATCAATAAGGAGATCGCGAATGGATACGAATCAACTTGCAGTAAACACTATCAGAGTTCTTTGCGCCGAGGCTATAGAAAAAGCAAAGTCGGGACATCCCGGATTACCTCTCGGCAGCGCGCCTATCGGTTACACTCTTTTTTCCGAATTCTTAAAATTCAATCCCGCAAATCCCGGATTCGACGACCGCGACAGATTCATTCTCTCGGCGGGGCACGGCTCTATGCTCGACTATTCCCTCTTACACCTTTTCGGATACGACGTTTCTATGGAAGATTTGAAAAACTTCCGTCAACTCGATTCGAAAACCCCCGGGCACCCCGAATACGGTCATACGCCGGGAATCGAAACGACTACCGGACCTCTCGGACAAGGTATCGCCAACGCCGTAGGTATGGCGATTGCCGAAAGCCACCTTGCGGCGGAATTTAACCACGAAGGCTTCCCTGTAGTCGATCACTACACTTATGCCCTCTGCGGCGACGGTTGCATGATGGAAGGCATCGAATACGAAGCCGCATCGCTTGCCGGAACGCTTAAACTCGGCAAACTTATCGTATTATACGATAAAAACAACATAACAATCGAAGGCGACACCGACGGAGCGTTTACAGAAGACGTCGGCAAACGCCACGAAGCGCAAGGCTGGCAAGTCCTTTACGTTTCCGACGGAAACGATATGCGGGCAATTTCGGACGCGATAGCCGAAGCAAAGAAAGAAACGGAAAAGCCGTCTTTGATAATTATCCGTACCGTAATCGGCTACGGATCTCCCAAAGCGGGTAGCGAAGTGACTCACGGCGCGCCTCTCGGCGCGGACGGCGTCGAAGGGCTTCGCAAAAACCTCGGATACGATTATCCCCCGTTTACCGTTCCCGAACAAGTAAAAAACGCCCTTTCCGTATATAAAGAAAAAGGCGCGAAAATCGAAAACGATTGGAAATCGCTCTTTAACGAATATAAAAAGGCGTATCCCGAACTTGCCAAACGTTACGAAGATTATATGAGCGGCAAACTGCCCGATCTTCTTCACGACGAAAAACTCTTCGAATTCGATAAACCCGACGCAACGAGAAATACGAGCGGTAAAGTTCTTAATCTTCTTGCGGACAGACTTCCCAACCTTATGGGCGGCAGCGCGGATCTTGCCCCGTCGAATAAATCGAATATGAAAAACAGAAGTTATTATTCTGCCGAAGACAGAGCGGGAACGAATATGCATTTCGGTATCCGCGAGCACGCCATGTCGGCCATCTGTAACGGCATGAGCCTTCACGGCGGACTTATCCCGTACTGCGCGACTTTCTTCATTTTCTCGGACTATATGAAAAACGCTATGCGTTTGTCCGCGCTTATGAAGAGAAACGTAACCTATATTTTGACGCACGATTCTATCGGAGTCGGCGAAGACGGACCTACGCATCAACCCGTAGAACAACTTACAGGTCTTCGCTCGATACCCGGCATGAAGGTATTCCGCCCTGCCGACGGTAAAGAAACGGCTTACGGCTGGATTTCCGCTCTTACGGGCGAAGGTCCTACCTGCCTCGTTTTAACCCGTCAGAATTTACCTCAATACGAAAACTCGAATATAAACTCCTTACGCGGAGCGTATATACTCGCCGACAGCGAAAAGGAAACTCCCGACGCGATTTTGCTTGCAAGCGGTTCCGAAGTCGAACTTGCAATGAACGCAAAAGCCGAACTTAAAAAAGACGGAATAGACGTAAGAGTCGTTTCCGTACCGTGTATGGAACTTTTCGACAAACAATCGAAAGATTATAAAGAAAGCGTTTTGCCCAATGCGGTAAGAGCAAGAGTCGCCGTCGAAGCGGCTACGCCCGACTGTTGGTACAAATACGTAGGTTTAGACGGAAAAGTTATCGGAATGACGACGTTCGGCGCGTCCGCACCTTTTTCCGCCCTTCTCAAAAAATTCGGCTTCACGGTAGAAAACGTAGTTTCCGCCGTAAAAGAGATTTTATAATTATAAATATAACTAAACAATAAACGAAACGACAGCCTGCTCGGCTGTCGTTTTTTAAAAAAAAAAAAACGCCAGCCTGCTCGGCTGTCGTTTTTTCTGAAACTATATTTCGCAAGTTGCGATAATCGGAAGAGTTTTAATTATTTCAACGCATTTAATCTTGTGATTCCCCCACTCTGCTTTACAATTGTTGTAATAGTAAACGCTATAAACACGGATTTCCGCCATTTTAATCATTTTAGCAAGGATCAACGCTTCGGTTTTACAAGGTCGATTATCTATTTTTCTATCATAAATATACTTTTTGTTTGAAACAACCTCACCGTATACGTTTTTGCATGTGAACAAAAACTTTACTGCCGAAATAACGGCATCCGTTTTATTGTTACGACTATACTATTGTGATACTCGTTTTCATACATAGTAGACGAAATTTCAATAGGACAATCTTCATTATACGATGACATATCGAATTTTTCATGCGTATATGTTACAATAGGTTTTTTGGGGTACATTGAAACGTTACAAGCAAATATCACAAAAACGACTACAATAACAATTTTTATGCACAACCATTTCATTCTTGTAAATTACGAAAAATACCGTACCAATATACTTGATTAACCGTTACGGCGATAGCCTCTTTAGATATAGCAAACCCTTGATTGCGCCTATCGTTCAAATCAAGCATTTGGGCAAAATTATTTTTATCCAGCATACGACGATGAGTAAGTTTAGACGAATTGTCATGATACCTTGCGTTGTCTATATAGACGTTTCCGTTCTCTGAATAAACGTAAAACCAAAGCGACGGTTTATTCGTTACAGGGTTCGTTCTTACGTCTCTTGGATTGTTGTAAAATGATTCGTAAATTATTTGCCATGTCATAATAATTTTCTCCTTATAAAAAATATTTAATTTTTACCGTAGTTGAGTATTTGCTCGGCGGGGCAGACAAAATTTCGTCGCCGTCGGACATGCAAGCATACATTGCATCGCACACGGAACGCGCCCTGTTCGATACACCGAAATGTTTTTGAATATCGTTACAAATACATATTAACTCTTTTTCACCCCTCTCAAATGCTTGTTTTTTCATTTCACCGATATACTCTTTTACCTCATCGGTAAATTTAGTTCTTTTCCCTTTTTGTCTGCTACCATAGTCAACTTCATCTTTTTCCAAAGCGTCGACTCTACCTTCAAGGGTTTTAATACGCTCTAAAAGTTCAATTATTATTTTATCGTAATTCATTATGTTTTCTCCTTATGTTTTATTTAAGTATAACATAAATATATTTTACCGTCAAGTGTTTTTACATAATTTTAATAAAAAATACAGCCGAGCGACCTCGACTGCATTTTAATAGTTTTATTAAAAGAAAAATATTACCGTAGGATTACTCTTTCGTAAAAGCCTCTTTTCCCAGACCGCATATAGGGCAAACCCAGTCTTCGGGAACGTCTTCCCACTTAGTGCCGGGAGCGACGCCGCTATCCGGATCGCCGAGAGTTTCGTCGTAAACGTATCCGCAAGGACAAACGTATTTCATATCGCGCTCTCCTTATTTTCCGAAATATCTGTCGAGTAAGCCCTTGAACGCTTTGCCGTGGCGCGCTTCGTCGCGAGCCATTTCGTGTACCGTGTCGTGAATAGCGTCGAGATTCTGCTGTTTGGCAAGTTTGGCGAGTTCGACTTTACCTGCGGTAGCGCCGTTTTCTGCGGCAACGCGAAGTTCGAGATTTTTCTTGGTCGAATCGGTAACGACTTCGCCGAGAAGTTCTGCAAATTTGGCTGCGTGTTCGGCTTCTTCCCAAGCCGCCTTTTCATAATACGCGCCGACTTCGGGATAACCTTCCCTATAAGCGACTCTCGCCATAGCGAGATACATACCTACTTCGCTGCACTCGCCCTCGAAATTCATTCTTAAACCTTTTTTAATTTCTTCGTCAACGTCCTTTGCAACGCCCAGAACGTGTTCGGCAGCCCAGGTTAAACCTTCTTCTTGTACGGTAAACTTTGAACCCGGACATTTACATACCGGGCAAAAATCGGGAGCGGAATCTCCTTCGTGAACGTATCCGCAAATGGGACAAACATACTTTTTCATAAAACTGTTCCTCCGAATCGGTGATTTGTCTTTCGACTGTCATTATTTTACCATAAGCAATATAATTTGTCAAGTATTTTTAGGAATTATTCTTATTTTTATTAAATTTTTCTCTCAGAGCCGTTATCGGGTCTGCCTCGCCTATTATCTGCGATACGAATATCAAAGCAAAACCTATCCATATATAGGCGGACATGACTTCAGAGCCTGATATTAGTTCGAAAATAACACCGAAGACGCCTTCAAGCGACAAAATCAACGCTACCGACAGAGGAGTAACGTATTTTTGAGCGAACATCTGCGCAAACTGGGCAAAACACGTAGCGAATACCGCAAGATAAAGAATTTTCCAGATAATCTCGAAATTAAACGAGATTTCGGAGTAATGAAACGGTATTTCGTAAGAACACGTTACGATCGAAAATAAAACCCCGACTGTAAGAATCTCGAAAAACAGCAGCACCGTTCCGTCTTCGGTTGCGGCGTACTTCGAAATATAAATAATTTGCAGCGCGTAAAATAAACCGCAGGTCGCCGAAAGAACGTCGCCTATCCACTCGGTATTGCCCGCGCTTTCGTTTTTACCGAGTATAGCGACAAAAGCAATGCCGAGAAGACAAAGGGCTCCGGCTATATAATGATTCAATTTCGGTTTTTGCCTGAGTACGAGCCATGACAAAAACGGCACGATCACGCAATACGACACCGTAAGAAAGGAATTTTTAGACGGCGTGGTATATTTCAGCCCGAGCGTTTGTACGGCGTAAGCCAAAAACAATATTACTCCGAGAATGACGCCCTTTAATGCCACGGAACGATTTATCGTTTTAAGTTTCCCGATTACGCAAAAGAAAACTATTACCGTTGCGACGATAAACCTGAGAGCAAGAATCAGAAAGGTAAAATGACCGTTTCCAAACTTATCGAGAGCGTCTTTAAGCACGACGAAAGAACTACCCCATACGATAGTTGCCGAAAGAATTAATATTTTTCCTAATATCTCTGACTTCCTTTCTTTCTTCATACCTTTCCTTTTTATACGAAAATAAGGCGAATAGCCGCGCTATTCGCCTTGCCCGATTTATTAAATAATTAGTCGGCTTTCTTTTCTTCTTTTTCGACTACGAGTTTACCGTCGTAATATCCGCACTTGGGGCAAACCTGGTGCGACGCTTTAAGTTCGTGACAATTCGGGCATTCGGTCAACGTAGGCATTTTTGCCTTATAGTTGCTCGCGAATCTTTTATTCCCTCTTTGCTTCGATACCTTATGTTTAGGAACTGCCATCTTTATATACCTCTCTTTTTAAGTTATGCTTTACATTTACAATCTTCGTAGTTGAGATTTACACCGCAACCCACGCAGATACCTTTACAATCTTCTTTGCAAAGAACCGAATACGGAAAAGACAACAACAACTTCTCGTTTACCATCTCGGTAAGGTCGACAAGACCTTTCGAGCATAAATAAGCGTCTTCGTCGTCTTTATTTTCGGAATACGTTTCGTCAAATTCGACTACGTTATGGAAAATGACGTCTGCTAAGCAACGCGAACATTTCGCGTTCAAAGAATATGCAATCTCCCCTTCGACGAATACCGCGTTACCGCCAAGCGTAAGCGTACCCGTAACCGAAACGGGAGCCGAATATACGGCGTCAGGTAAAGTAATAGCCGAATCGTCCGCTTCGTATTCGAAATGAAACGAACAAGTGTCTTTACCGCTGTATTTAAGTTTCTTTACGTCGATAACCATAAAGCCCTATTATTTTACATTATTTTTTTGCTAATGTCAATATTTTTAAGTTGCAAATCTATATTTTATAGCGTAATTTGCGATTATTTTGCAAGTCTTTCGGTGTCGCGGGCTATAACGAGTTCTTCGTTGGTCGGAATAACGAGTATTTTGACTTTCGAGCCTTCCGCCGTTACGTCGGATATACCGTCGCCGATATTCTCGTTTTTCTTCTCGTCGAGTTTAAGACCCATATATTCCATATCCTTGCAGATATGTTCTCTTATCAGGTGATCGTGTTCGCC
>FR898493.1:79929-84572 GCA_000437515.1 Acidiphilium sp. CAG:727
GACGCAGTCTACCCCGCCGAGCGCGGCTGCGTAAGCGCCGAGATACTTTTTGCAACTATATTCGAACACTTCGAGGGCAAGCGCGGCTCTGTGATTGCCGCCGCTAGCCGCGGCAGTCAAATCTCTGAAATCGGAAGACACTCCGCTAAGCCCCATAACGCCCGACTTCTTATTGAGATAAGTCATCGTCTGCGACAGAGTCATATTATATTTATTCGCCAAAAACTCGACGATAGCGGGATCGAGGTCGCCCGATCTCGTTCCCATCGGAACGCCGCCGAGCGGAGTGAAACTCATGGACGTATCCATACTCTTACCGCCCTTAACCGCAGAAATAGACGAGCCGTTACCGAGGTGCATAGTAATAACCTTAAAATTCGGGTCGTTTTCTCTGCCGAGATACTTAGCCGCTTCTGCGGAAACGAATCTGTGGCTCGTTCCGTGGAAACCGTATCTTCTTATCTTATAATCGGTGTACGCTTCGTACGGGATACCGTAGATGTAAGCCTTTTCGGGCATAGTGTGGTGGAAAGCCGTATCGAAAACCCCTACCATTGGGACGTCAGGCATTATAGCCTGACAAGCCCTTACCCCGATAATGTTCGCGGGCTGATGAAGAGGAGCGAGTTCGGAAAGACTTTCGATAGTCTTCATAACATCTTCAGTTAAAAGCACGGAATCGTTAAAGACTTCGCCGCTGTGGACTATTCTGTGTCCTACCGCGTCTATTTCTTTCATCGACTTAATCGCGCCGTGTTCTTTGTCTACCAACGCGTCGAGAACGACCTTAATTGCTTCTTTATGCGTCGGCATGGCGGCGTTTATAACCGTTTCTTTGCCGTTCGCTTTATGTTTGCAAAAAGATCCGTCAAGACCTATCCTTTCGCAACCGCCCTTTGCGATTGCCTTTTCGGTCGCCATATCTATAAGTTGATATTTAAGCGACGAACTGCCTGCGTTTATAACGAGAATTTTCATATTTTACACCCCTTAACTATTAAATTTGAGTTTGAAGAGCGGTTATCGCGACCGCCGCGACGACGTCTTCGGTATGGCAACCTCTCGAAAGGTCGTTGATAGGTTTCGCAAGCCCTTGGCAAAGCGGACCTACCGCCTGGAAACCGCCGAGTCTTTCGGTGTTTTTATAGTTCGTATTACCCGCGTCGAGATCGGGGAAAATAAGAACGTTTGCGTGTCCGGCGACCTTACTGCCGGGGGCCTTGCTCGCGCCTACTTCCGGGACGATAGCCGCGTCGAATTGAAGTTCGCCGTCTGCCAAAGCGTCGGGTTCGATTTCGTGGAATTTTTCTACCGCAGCGACCACTTTATCTACGTCGGCGTGCTTTGCCGAGCCTTTGGTCGAGTGCGAAAGGAACGCTATTCTCGGTTCGATCCCGGCGATTGCTTTCGCGCTTTTAGCGGAAGATTGGGCGATATACGCAAGTTGTTCGGACGTGGGGTTCTGGTTAAGACCGGCGTCGGCGTATATATAGCAACCGTCTTCGCAATACTTATTTCCGCATTCGGGAGCAATCATCAAAAAGTACGCCGAAACGATAGGAGTACCTTTTGCGGTTTTGATAACCTGCAGACCGGGGCGAAGAGTATTCGCCGTGGAATGGCACGCGCCGGAAACCATACCGTCTACGTCGCCCGCTTTAAGCATAAGCGCGCCGAACATGGTATAATCTTTTTTAATCGTTTCGTGAGCGAGTTCTTTCGTCATGCCCTTTTCTTTGCGGAGTTCGTAAAGAAGGTCGGCGTAAGCCTCGGCTTTTTCATACGTAAGCGGATCGATTATCGTAACGCCGGACAAATCCACGTCGGGGTTATCGGCTTTGATTTCGGCATCGTTGCCGAGCAGCACTATTTTGGCGATTCCTTCTTTTACGGAATCGGAAGCGGCTTTTACGACACGTTTGTCTTCGCCTTCGGGAAGAACTATCGTCTTACCGAGCGCGGCGGCTCTTTTTTTGATTTCGTCTAAAACTTTTGACATAACGCTCCTTTCATCGCGGACGAGGCTTTCAAACGCTTGAAATTTTTCGCCCGTTAGTATAAAATGTAATTATATATCAATAATGATTATACACCAAATCTCGCCAAATATCAAACGAAAGGAGCGATTAAATGAAAATTTGTTTCGCGGTTTGCGAATATAATCCCTTTCACAACGGACACCTGAAACATATAGAATATATAAAGAAAAATATCGCTCCCGACTGTCTTGCCATAATCATGAGCGGGAACTTCACTCAACGCGGAGAAATCGCGATTATCGACAAATATACGCGAGCCGCGCACGCGATAAAAGCGGGCGCGGATATAGTATTCGAACTCCCCGTCGCTTTCGCGGTCGCCCCCGCCGAAATTTTCGCGAAAGGAGCGATAAAACTCGCTTCTTCCGTAAAGAGCGAAAAAGTATTATGTTTCGGCACGGAAAACGCCGAAAAAACTAAACTTTTATCAACCGCCAAAGCCTTGCTCGACGAAAGCAAAGAATTCAAAAAATTATATAAAAACGAACTTAAAACGGGCGTTACGCCGATAAAAGCGAAAATCAACGCCCTTTCGAAAATGAATTTTTCGGACGTCGATTTCGAACTTCTGAAAACTCCGAACAATATTCTCGGTATTGAGTATGCAAAGGCTGTAATTTCTTCGGGTTCGGATATCGATTTATGTCCGATAATCCGCGAAGGCGCGGGCTACAACGAAAGCGCCCTTTCAGGCGAAACCCCGTCCGCGCTCGCGATAAGAACGGCAATATCCGAAGAAAAACTTAAAAAAGTAAAGCCGTTCGTTCCGCCATTCGTCTGCCCCGACCTGCCCGATAAACTTCCGAACGCGGACGATCTGATTTTTTATTCCCTGCTTAAAACGCCGAAAAGCGAAATGGCGAAAATACTCGACTGCGGCGAAGGACTGGAAAACCGGATAAAAGCGCTTGCGAAAAGTTGTTCGTCGCTTACCGAATTAAAAGACAGGTTAAAGACCAAACGATATACTTACGCAAGACTTTCGAGAATTTTAACGTCGTGTATGCTCGGAATAACCGAAAAACTCGTAAGAAAAAGCCTCTCGCAGGATTTATACCTTAAAGTGCTTGCCGTAAACAAAGAAAAAACCGATTTATTATCGCAATTTTCTTCTTTATCGGGTTACCCCCTTATAACCCGCAAGAGCGACGTAATAAAACTCGACGGCGCGGCTCTGGAATGTTTCAGAGAAGACGTCTTTGCCAACGACGTTTATAACTTTATAAATAAAAAGCACACCAACGAATACGAAATGAAATTAGTTTGACCTATGCCAGACAAGGCGTGCGAACGGGTTAATACTTGACGTATAAGCCGCAAGCAGAACGAAGTATTAGTCAAAAATACGTCGTCAAACCATGGTTCGTACTATTCTTGTCCGGCATCGCAAAATTCGCCACGAATTATCATGATTTATTTTTCTGATTCGTTTATAATATAACCATGAACTGGATAAATCACATACAAAACTGCATAGATTACATCGAAAATCACCTTACCGATAAAATAGATTACAAGGTGCTTGAAAAGCATGAATGTTTTTCTTTTTACAATATTCAAAAGGCATTTTCGCTGATTTGCGGCATATCTATAGGCGAATACGTAAGAAAAAGAAGATTAACGTTAGCGGGAAATGATTTGAAGAACAAAAAAAATAAAGTAATCGACGTCGCTCTGAAATACGAATACGACACTCCCGAAAGTTTTTCGCGAGCGTTCAAAAGTTTTCACGGAATATCCCCGTCAAAAGTAAACGATTTCAGTGTATTAAATTCATTTTCTCGCCTTAACGTAAAACTCGAATTGTCTGAAAGCCCTGAATTATCATACGAAATAAAAGAATTACCGCAAATAAAACTCGTCGGATATAAAAAGCGTTTCACGGGTATTCCGTACGGAAAAGAACGCGATAATCAGGAAAGAGAATTTTTCACGACAACGAGAGCAAAACAATGGCTTCTGCTCGGCGCGTCTTGCGATTACAGCACCGATTACGTGGTTATAAATAACGTTTGCGACGACGGCTACGATTGTTACGTCGCGTATGAATTAGACGAGCCGACAATATCCGATTTATTAAACCCGGAAGTGACGGGCGTGGATTTTATCGGTAAAATGAATTTCGAAATAATAACCATACCCGCGCATAAATACGCGTCTTTCAAAACGGAAAAGAAAAAACGCCCCGTTGCGGACTACGGAGCGTTGCGTAAAAATATCGTCAACGAATGGTTGATTACTCACAACGTTACTTTTTCAAACACTCCCGAAATAGTGAAATTCCATTGGCGACCGAACGGAGAATGGAGCAAAGAGCGATATATCGAGATATTGATTCCGATTGAATAGACTTAATGAAAACAAGCGGCTGTTACGCCGCTTGTTCGTTTTTTATCGTAAAATTATTGAGTCAGCGAAACCACGGGTTCGGCGATTTCGGGAATCTTCTTTATATCGAGAAGTTCGAATACGAGTTGCGGCTCGTCTTCACCCACGTCAAGATAATGGACTTTCGCTTTTATATGCACCCAACCCTTATTTACGACGTCTTTTGACTGTTCTTTATTATACGAGCAAAGGTGCCCTATAAGTTGAATATCGTTC
>FR898493.1:84625-105325 GCA_000437515.1 Acidiphilium sp. CAG:727
CGCGACGAACGTGTCGTCGGGCAATTGCTTCGAGGTCATCGTCATACAATTGAATTCAACCGTTTTCCCGTCGTACCTTGCCCTGTTATCGAACGTATCGATATAAAATATTCCGAAATCGGAATCTTTTATCGACATTTCGTCGCTTATTTTATAAGGCAATTCCTCGGCAAAACTTATCTGTTTTCCGTTTTTGTCGTTTACGATAATATACGCGTCTTTGTTCATGAGCCTTAAATTACGCTTAAAGCCCGCCATTTCGGAAGTTTCTTCGGCGCGATTCATTATAACTATCGTCGATTTTGAAAGCATATCCGAAAACTTCTGGCGCATATTGTTGAAATACACCTTGAAAGTCGTCGCGTCTATAATGGTAAAGGACTGTTCGACGATGATATACGGAGGAAGTTTAATCTGCGACCAATCCCACATCGCGTTTTCTTCTATAAACAGGCAATGCGGTTTATTGACCTTTATAAGTTCGTTGATTTTTTCCACCGTAAATTCTTCGGGACTGTCGAAATTGTAAAAAGTCGCGTTATATTTCGACAAAAAGGCGGGATCGTATTCGACTTCGCCTTCTTCGGTGGCAAGAATCAGAACCCTGCCCAAATCTCCGAAATCACCGTTTTTAAGCGAATCGTTGATAAAAGTAGTCTTTCCGCTTTCAAGTATTCCGCTGACGGTAACCGCAGGAAAGGTTTTAGCCATAAATTACTCCTTGAAGAAAAGTTCGCTTATCTTCTTTTCGTCTATCTTCGAGCCTATAACGCATACTCTGCCTATAACGTCGGGCGCGCCGGGTCTTATCTCGTAATCGCCCGCAACGAGGTCGAAATAATACCACTTTTCGTCGTCTTTGGCTTTAACGAAGCCTTTCGCCCTTAAAATTACGCCCAAGCCCGCTTTTTCGTCGGCAAGCGTTTTAAGAATCGCGTCGAGTTCGGCTTTGGAATACGTCTTTGCCGTTTCTTCGCCCCAACTCGTAAACACTTCGTCGGCGTGGTGATGGTGGCAATGCTCGTGTTCGTCTTCGTCGTCATCGTCGTCGTGATGATGGTGATGATGTTCGTGTTCCGCTTCTTCGAGTAAACTTTTAAGAAGTTCGTCGTAACCGCTTTTATCCGATTGAAGCGTATCAAGCACCTTTTCGGGGTCGAGTTCGCTTACGGGCGTGGTAATCACGGTAACGTCGGGGTTGAGTTCGCGAATAATTTCCAAAGCGTCGTTTATCTTGCTTTCGGAAAGTTTTTCGGTTTTTGAAACTATAACCGTTTTCGCCTGCGCAATCTGATCGTTGTAAAATTCGCCGAAGTTTTTATGATACATTTTGCATTTTCCGCCGTCAACGACGGTAGCGACGATATTTATCTTAAGTTCTTCTTCGACTTTTTCTACGGCTTTAATTATATCCGAAAGTCTGCCTACGCCCGACGGTTCGATAATTATTCTGTCGGGGTTAAATTTTTCGACCACTTCTTTCATGGACGAAGAGAAATCACCCACAAGCGAACAGCAGATGCAGCCCGAATTTATTTCTTTGATTTCGACTCCGCTTTCTTTCAGAAAAGTACCGTCTACGCCGATTTCGCCGAATTCGTTTTCTATTAAAACGACTTTTTCGTTTTTCATAGAACTTTTGAAAAGATTTTTTATGAGCGTAGTTTTACCCGCGCCCAAAAAGCCCGATATTATATCTACTTTTACCATAATTATTATCTCCTTTTCGAAAAATCACGCGCGTTTTTGTCCGCGCGTGATTCCGTAAATTATTTTCTTATCGAAAGAGTTTCTTTTTCGTATTTTTTAACTTCTTCTATCCACTCTTTACCTACGCCTGCGTTTTTCTTCGCGCAGTAGTAATCCCAGACTGCTCCGACGGGCGCGGTCTTATAAAGTTGCGAAACCGCAAGACGAGAAGAATTATCCCCTTCCGCCTCAAACTTTTTAAGTTCGTCTACGGGAGTAAGGAGCGAAGCGAGCATAGCCTTTCTCGCATTGCGAAGACCCGTAAGCCAAGCGATTATTCTGTTGATAGACGCGTCGAAATAGTCGGTTGCGATATAAGTCGCGTCGAGTTTACCGAGGCGAACGAGTTCGTCCATAATGGCTTTGAGTTCGTCGTCGTAGCAGACGACGTGATCGCTGTCCCATCTGACGGGGCGCGAAACGTGAAGCAAACAATGATCCGCGAAAGCGTAAACCGCTCCGAGTTTTGCCGAAACGACTTCCGTGGGATGATAGTGTCCGCAATCGAGCGTAAGCATGATATGGTCGCTGTGTTTGCTCATAACGTAGCCCATGCAGAATTCGTGCGAACCTACGGTATAACTTTCAAGACCTATACCGAATACTTTCGATTCGATACCGTCCATAACGCCTTTCACGTCTTTGGTCGCCTCGAAGATTTGGTCGTAAGAATCTTTAAGACGGAGTCTCGGCGAAAGCGTATCAATCGGAAATTCCTTATCGCCGTCGGGAGTCCAGTGGTTGATAACGCAGGTCTTGCCGGTACGCTTATAGAAATATTCGCCTATTCTTCTCGAAGCGATGCCGTGGCGAATCCAGAATTCTCTTACCTTTTCGTCTCTTGCGGAAAGCGTTCCGTTTTCGGAAAGCGGATGCGAGAAGTAAGTGGGGTTAAAATCTATGCCTATTCCCCTTTCGACTGCCCAGTCTGCCCAATTCTTGAAATGTTCGGGTTTAATTTCGTCGCGGTCGACGAAAGTATCCGTTTCAGCGTAGTTTGCGTGAATATTGATTTTCTTTTCGCCGGGGAAGAATTTCAAAACCATGTCGAGATCCTGACGAAGTTCTTCGGGGGTTCTCGCGCTGCCGGGATAGTTACCCGTAGTTTGTATACCGCCCGAAAGACCGCCTTCGCGTTTTTCGAACCCCCTCACGTCGTCGCCTTGCCAGCAGTGAATGGAAATCGGCGTTTTATCGCATATCTCCATTGCTTTGTCGACGTCGACGCCGAGTTTGGCGTAGTATTCTTTTGCGTATTCGTAACCTCTTTTAATATTGTCCATAACGACTCCTGAATATACTTTTCGGAACGCCTAACGTAAAATTTTTAAAGCGTTCTCGCTTTTCGACACAATTATAAACAAATTACAAAAAAAATTCAACCGTTTTGCGTGAAATTTAAGCAAAACGGCCGAATAATTTTTATTCGAGTTCGAACGCGCCCGTATAAAGCCTGTAATAAACTCCTTTTTCGGCAATAAGTTTATCGTGGCTGCCGCGTTCGATAATTCTTCCGTGATCGAGAACCATGATAACGTCGGAGTTTCTTACGGTGGAAAGCCTGTGAGCGATAACGAAAACCGTTCTGCCTTCCATAAGTTTATCCATACCGCGCTGTACTATCGATTCGGTACGGGTATCTATCGAAGAAGTAGCCTCGTCGAGTATCATTACGGGAGGATCCGCAACAGCCGCTCTCGCAATCGATATGAGTTGTCTTTGTCCTTGCGATAAATTTGCCCCGTTACTCGTGAGTTCGGTGTTATACCCTTCCGGAAGTCTGGTTATAAAATCGTCCGCTCCCGCCAGTCTGGCCGCCGCTATACACTCGTCGTCCGTCGCATCGAGTTTTCCGTAGCGGATGTTATCCATAACGGTACCCGTAAACAAGTTCGTGTCCTGCAGAACTATACCCATCGAGCGACGCAAATCGCCTTTTTTGATTTTGTTTATGTTTATACCGTCGTAACGAATCTTTCCGTCGGCTATATCGTAAAATCTGTTCAAAAGGTTGGTAATCGTGGTTTTGCCAGCGCCCGTCGCACCGACGAACGCCACTTTTTGCCCCGGTTTTGCGTAAAGAGTAACGTTGTGAAGCACGATTTTATCGGAATCATAACCGAAATCGACGTCGTCCATCACTATATCGCCCCGTAAAAGCGTATAAGTAACCGAATCGTCTGCGGCGTGCGGGTGTTTCCACGCCCAAAGCCCCGTACGTTTTTCGCTTTCGGTAAGATTGCCGTTTTCGTCGTACCCGGCGTTTACCAGAGTAACGTAACCGTTGTCTTCTTCGGGCTTTTCGTCCATTAACGCGAATACTCTGTTCGCGCCCGCCATAGCCATTACGACCGAGTTTATCTGGTTTGAAATCTGCCCCATCTGGTTGGCGAACTGACGAGCCATACCCAAAAACGCAACGACCGTCGGAATCGTAAGCGGATAGACGAAACTCGCGTTACCGATAAGTCCCTCAAAGCCTACGTTTACGCCCGCGCCGTCAGAAAAGATATAGATTCCGCAACCGATAAATGCGATTACGACGTACATGATATTTCCGATATTGTGAATAATCGGCATAAGCATATTCGAAAAGCCGTTCGCCTTATTCGAAACGTCGCAAAGTTCGTCGTTCAACTTATCGAACTTTTCGATCGCTTTTTCTTCGTGGCAGAACACCTTAACGACTTTCTGACCGTTCATCATTTCTTCGATATAGCCTTCTACCTGACCTACCGAACGCTGTTGAGCCATGAAATATTTCGCGCTTCTGCCGCCTATCGTTTTAGTGATAAACAGTATGGCGATAACTCCGACTACGACTATCGCCCAAAGCAATATGCTGTAATAAAGCATAATCACCGTCAAAGTTACGAGCGTTATTATCGTGGAACAGAGTTGCGGAAGACTTTGCGAAACGAGTTGACGAAGCGCGTCTATGTCGTTCGTATAAACGCTCATTATATCGCCGTGAGCGTTACGATCGAAGTATTTAATCGGCAATTTTTCCATTTTGTCGAATACTTCGTTTCTCAAATCGCGAAGGAAACGTTGCGTAATAACCGCTCCGACCTGTCCGAGAGTAGCGGTGGCAATCCACCCGACGCCGTAAATAACTATCATCGTGATAACGATTTTCACGACTTGCGTCATCGCTTCGTCGACGGTCGCTCTCGCTTTGGCTACGTTCTCTATCTGAACGTAAATATTCTGCAAGAACACGCCCGCTATCGATCCGCAGATCGCGCTTATGACGAGCGAAATCATTAAGGCAAACAGCATCGGCTTATAATTTTTGAAGAGCATGCGAATAACGCGCCCTATAACTTTGAATCCGCCTTTCTGTGCAGGCGCTCTTCCTACGGGTTTTCGCATAGTTATTCGTTACCCCCTTCCGCGGAAGCGGTTTTATTTTGAGAAGTATAAACTTCGCGATAGATTTCGCTTCTTTCAAGCAATTCTTCGTGAGTTCCCACGTCGTCGATTTTTCCGTTATTCATGATGACGATTTTATCGGCGTCCATAACCGAAGCCACCCTCTGAGCGATTATTATCTTCGTCGTGTCGGGTATCGCTTTTCTGAACGCGGCGCGTAAAAGCGCGTCGGTCTTCATATCGACCGCGCTCGTCGAATCATCGAGAATAAGCACTTTGGGATTAGTAAGCAACGCCCTTGCGATGCAAAGTCTTTGTTTTTGTCCGCCGGAAACGTTCGCGCCGCCCTGATCTATCATAGTGTCGTAACCGTTCGGAAATTGAGAAATAAATTCGTCGGCTTGCGCAAGTTTACACGCCGTTACGATTTCTTCGTCCGTCGCGTTTTCGTTACCCCAACGCATATTCTCTTTTATCGTGCCTTGGAAAAGCGTATTCTTTTGCAGCACTACCGCCACCGATTTACGAAGAACCTCCATATCGTAATCTCTTACGTCAACGTCGCCGACCTTAACCGAACCTTCGCTTGCGTCGTAAAGACGTGATATAAGGTTGACGAGAGTCGTCTTACTCGACCCCGTACCGCCGAGTATACCGACGGTTTCACCCGATTTTATTTTAAGATTGACGTTTTCGAGCGCAAACTTTTCTGCGGTAGCGGAATATTTGAAACTTACGTCGTCGAATTCCACGTCGCCGTTCTTAACTTCGGTAATCGGGTTTTCGGGATTGGTAAGATTACTCTTTTCGTCCAATACCTCGACTATTCTTCGGGCAGATTCGAGCGACATTACGAGCATGACGAAAATCATAGACATCATCATAAGCGCCATAAGTATCTGAAACGAATACGTCGTAAGACTTTGCAGACTGAAAGCGTTTATCGTACCGTTTATCAGAGCCTTTTTCGCCCCGAAATAACAAAGAGCCAGAAGCGCACCCTGAATGCAAACCTGCATTATGGGCGAATTGAGCGCGAGAATACGCTCGGCAGTAGTGAACTGCCTTGCAAGATCGTCGGAAACCGCCGAAAACTTCTTCGACTCGTAGTCTTCTCTGACGTACGCCTTGACTACCCTCATGCCTTTAATATTTTCCTGTACGGATTCGTTCATCGCGTCGTAGCGCTTAAACAGCCTTTTGAAGATAGGCAACGCCTTATACGTAATCAAAGCGATGCCGAATACGAGAAACGGCACGCTCACGAAAAATATTACCGGCAAAGTAGTGTCAATCGTGAAACTCATTATTATTGAAAATATGAGCAACAACGGACTTCTTATAGCCATTCTGATGAGCATCATAAACGCCATCTGAACGTTAGTTATATCCGTAGTCATACGCGTAACGAGCGACGAAGACGAAAATTTATCGATATTCGAAAAAGAAAATCCCTGAACGTTGACGTACATATCGCGACGCAGATTTTTCGCAAAACCCGCCGACGCGCTGGCGCAGAATTTTCCGCCGAGCATACCGGCAACAAGCGACACTATCGCCGCCCCGACCATTAAACAGCCGACTATAATCATCCCCCTCGTGTCCGGAGGAAGGTCGCCTTTTGGTTGTACGTAGGTACCGAATTTGGCGATAAGCAAAGGAATCAGAACTTCCATCGCCGCTTCGAATACCATACAAATAATCGTAAGTATCGTGTCTTTTTTGTACTCCCGAAGACACTTTGCTAATTTTTTTAACATAAACTCTCCGAATTCAATGATATAAAAGAAAATTTTTCGCTATTCTAAACCATTATTTTATATAAGTCAAACGAAATGTGAAGACAAATGTTAAAATGACGCGTTAAACAAGAGAAAAATATATTTTCTTCATTTCGGCGGCGTCTTCAGCCTGAGTCCCCGCAGATTCGCAGACGATTACGGGTTCTAACTTCAAGTCTTTAAGCGCAACGGCAAGCGGTTCGAACTCCGGTCCGTATACGGCGTCGGCAAAAGTAAGGTGTCTTATTTCGCCTTTCGCGGAATATTGAATCTTTGAAAAATGAACGTGAAAGTTTTTCATTTTCTCATACCCGAGTTCACCGATCATATATTCGAGCCTCGACTTGTAATCTGCAACCGTTTTAAGACTGCCCTGCTCGCGGGCGTTGACGTGCCCGAAATCTACGGTCGGAACGAAAAAGTCAGCCAGTTTACAAAACTCGGTTATTTCTTCGATTGTGCCTATCTGACCGAGTTTCCCCATCGTTTCAGGGCAGAACTTCATATCTTCGAAAGAGTTTTTCAAAATCAGATCGCGAAGAATCTTCATTCTGTCTATCGTAAGCGAAACCGCCTTTTCACGGGTCAACTTACCCTGCGAAGCGGGATGAAATACGACCCTGTCGCCCTGCATTATTCTGCACGCGCGGGCGCTGTCTAAAATATAGTTGAAAGAGTTGGAAGCCTTTTCGTCGTCTTCGTTTGCAAGGTTAATAAAATACGGCGCGTGCGCGCTTATACCGATATCGCAACTTTTGAATGCTTCGCCAATCTCTTTTGCTTTTTCGTCGCCGAGGTTTACGCCCCGACCGAAAGAATACTCGTACCAGTCGAGTCCGCGAGCCTTACACCACGCCGCCGCTTCTGCCGTTGATTTGTGTTTTTCGGCAATAAAACTTTCGCTGTTGCCGCTCGGTCCGAATCTAATCATCTAAGCACTCCATATCTTTTTTTAGTTGATTTTTAAGATTGTTTATGTCGTAAAACTTAAAAATATCTCTGATATAATCGTCAAAAATAACGGTAATTTCTTTACCGTATATATCGTAGTCGAAATCCTTGATATGACTTTCGAGAACGACCGTATCCCCGTTAAACGTAGGTTGCGCCCCGTAATTGGTTATCGCTTTATACTCTTTGCCTTCAACCGTTACTCTCGTTTTATATACGCCTTTTCTTATTTGAAATTTATCTTTTGAAAACGAAACGTTGGCGGTGGGAAAGCCTATCTTTCTGCCGTTTTGTCTACCGCGAACGACCGTTCCGATTACGAAATAAGGCTCGCCGAGCAACATGTTTGCATTCTTAATATCCCCGACGGATAGATATTCCTTGATAAGCGTAGTTGAAACTCTCCGCCCGTCAGATTTTATCTCTTTCTGAATATAACAAGGAATTTTTCTCATTTCGCAGTAACGTTTTAAGTCTTCGGCATTACACGAAGCGTTTTTACCGTACGTATAGTCGTAACCGCAAACTACGGCCTTCACCGAAAAGTTTTCAAAGAGTTCGCCTAAAAACTCTTCACCGCTACGCGTGGCATAAAACATATCAAAATCGCAGGAAATAACTGCATTTATTAAATGTTTTTCAAGTTTGACGAGCCGTTCTTTATAGGTAAGAACCTGCCCGAACGATTTGCCAAGAACCTCTGCCGGATTATTCGAATACGTGAACACTGCCGGGGTAATTCCGAGGTTTTCGGCGATATTTATACCTTTTTCTATCAAAGCAACGTGCCCGATATGAATACAATCGAAAAAACCGAGTATGACGACGAAATCGCCGTCGGCCTTATCATAATAACTATATATCTTCATTATCTCTTAAATAAGCCTTTACTTTAATCTTCCCGCCCCTTACTTCGCCCACGCCGTAAAAGGCTTTCGGCGAATATACGCGATATATCCCGTCGGGATAATCGTAATCGTCATATAAACCGTTGTACAACCTTTCGGTCTGTTTTTCTGTAAGATTTATTACGGGATAATCGATTACCTCGTCGGGAGGGGTTAAAAGCGCGGATTTATACGTCGACGACCCGAACTCTTCCGAAGTAATGCTGTTTTCTATTCTGAAAGGTCCGGACGCTATTCTTTCAAGCGCGGTCATCGTTGCGCACGAACCGCAAAGAATACCTATATCCCTCGCAATCGAGCGAATGTAAGTTCCTCCTCCGCAAACTATTTTTATTCTGTATTCTTCGGCGGAAACCTTTTCTAAAACGTCGATCGAGTATATCAAAACTTTTTTCGGCGGCAATTCGACTGCCTGACCCTTCCTTGCCAACTCGTAACTTCTTTTGCCGTTTACGCATTTTGCGGAGAATACCGGCGGAATCTGCATAATCTCGCCTACAAGTTTCGAACACGCCTCTTTTACGGTTTCGCCGTTCGGCAAAACGGCGCTTCTTTCAACTATCTTACCCTCGAGGTCGTACGTATCGGTAGAGTAACCGAAAGCAATAGTCGCAACGTATTCTTTCTTTTTATCGAGCAGATAATCGAATAACCTCGTCGACTTACCGATCGCGACGGGCAACACTCCGCTCGCCAGCGGATCGAGCGTTCCCATGTGTCCGACGGTTTCGCCTTTTACCGCTCGCTTGACGGCGTTAAGAACGTAAGCCGAACTTACGCCTTTGGGTTTATATAAATTAAGAAATCCGTTCATTACAACTGAAACCCTATCTCCCGAATTATCTTATCTTTAACGTCTTCGTAAAAGCCCGAAATCATACATCCGCTTGCGAGTATATGACCGCCACCGCCGAAAGCGGAGGCGACTTCGTTTACGTTGACCTTACCTTTACTTCTCAAACTTATTTTGTACGAGTTGTCTTTATTTTCAAGTATAGACACCGCAACCTCGACGCCGTCGACCGAAAGCGGATAATCGATAAAACCTTCGGTCAAATCCTGAGTGGCGTTAAATTCCGCAAGGTCTTTACGCATAATCGTAATTATCGATATCTTGCCGTCGACAAAAAATCTCATGCCCGAAATTACCTTTGCAAAGAGTTCCGCTCTCGCTTTCGGCTGACTTTTGAACATAGCGTAGGCTATCTTATGTAAATCTCCGCCGCAAGCGACAAGTTCCGACGCAACGCCGAGAGTTTCGGAAGTAACGTTGCTATGCATGAAATTGCCCGTATCGGTCGATATACCGAGCAGAAGCCTTTCGGCAATCGTTTTATCGATTTCTATATGCAAACCGGTTATTACGTTATATATGTTTTCGCAATTTGCCGCCGAATCTACAACGAGATTATATTTTGCGTAGTTCCCGTTAGAGATATGGTGGTCGACGTTAAACGTGTTTTTCGATTTTTGAAATAGAGGATACGCGTCGGCTATCATTCCTTGCGTAGCGCAATCTACGGAAACGTGCGCCGTATATTCGCGTTTTACCCGCTCGATAGAAAGTATTTCTTCGGCGTCCGGGAAAATATTGAATTTCTCGGGTACGGGCGACGGACAGACTATATCCGCAACTTTACCCGATTTTATAAGCGCAGCCTTAAGCGCAAGAGCCGAACCTATCGTATCGCCGTCGGGGCGAGTATGACAAAATATCAGGTAACTGTCGAACGAATATAACTTGCGACAAAAATCGTCAATTTTCATCGTCGTTCTCCGTGTTGTAAGTAATGCCGCTTAAAATCGCGTCGATTTTATTGCCGTATTCTTCGGAAGTATCGATCAGAAACTTTAATTCGGGCACGGTACGGATACGCATAACTTTACTAAGTTCCGTACGCACGAATTTAGCCGAATCGCATATCGCCTTAAAAGTCGCCTTTTTCTTGTTTTCGTCTGCAGAAAAGACCGATACGAACACTTTAGCGTATTTTAAGTCGTTGGTTATTTCGACTTCCGAAATGCTGAACATTTCGGTAAGTTCGGGATTTTTTACTTTATATTTCAGAATGGAATATATTTCTCGCTGAAATTCGCTGTTAAGCCTTTTTTCTCTTTTTATATTCATAGTAACTCCTTTTTTTGCCTAGCCATTAGAGATTTGAACTAATGGCTATCCACAGGTGATTGTGCTTGAACTCGGTCTTGCGCCGTATTTTCAGACTGATGCTTTGTTCCGCGAACGCCTTAATATCGCAAACGGGGTCGCCGCAAAATTTTTAACTTTCGCAGTAACCCCGAATTATATTATTCTTGTCCGTTAAAATAATTAAACTACGGGCTTTACTTCGATAAGATAACTTTCGATGAAATCTCCGATCTGAATATCGTTGAAATTTTCTATCGAGATACCGCACTCGAACCCTTGTGAAACTTCTTTTACGTCGTCCTTGAATCTCTTCAATTGGTTTACGTTTCCTTCGCAAATCATAACGTCGTTACGATAGATACGAAGTTTTCCGTTTCTTATAATCTTTCCGTCTGTAACGTAGCAACCCGCAACCATGCCTACGCCGGTAATTCTGAACGTCTGACGAACTTCGGCTTTGCCCATGTAAATTTCCTGTACCTTGGGAGCGATAAGCCCTTTCATCGCGTTCTTTACGTCGTCGATTGCTTCGTAGATGATTCTGTATAATCTTACGTCTACTTTTGATCTTTCCGCAAGCGTTTTCGCATTGGAATCGGGTCTGACGTTGAATCCGATGATGATCGCGTTCGACGAATCTGCCAGGATCACGTCCGATTCGTTTATCGCGCCTACGGCGGCGTGAAGAACGTTTACCTTAACTTCTTCGTTCGAAAGTTCGACAAGCGATTGTTTAACCGCCTCGACCGAACCCTGAACGTCGGCTTTAATGACAATATTAAGCGCTTTCAGATTACCGTCGGAAATCTTGGAGAACAAATCGTCGAGCGTAATCTTCTGCGACTGCTTTATCATATCTTCGCGCTCTTTGTTCTTTCTTTCCTGGGCTACGAGTTTCGAAAGTTTATCTTGTTCTACCGCGAAAAGCAAATCGCCCGCATTGGGAACTTCTTCCAACCCGAGTATGGAAACCGGAGTAGAAGGTCCCGCTTCTTTTACGGTCCTGCCCTTATCGTCTATCATTGCCCTTACTCTGCCCGTTATCGTACCGGCAACGAGATTATCCCCGGTATGAAGAGTACCGTTCTGAATAAGTACCGTCGCGACGGGGCCTTTGCCCTTGTCTAATTTGGCTTCGATAATAGCGCCTTTCGCCATTCTGTCGGGGTTGGCTTTAAGTTCTTTAACGTCTGCCGTTAAAAGAATCGTTTCAAGCAATGCGTCAATCCCTTCGCCCGTCTTTGCGGAAACGGGTACGAGAGCGACGTCGCCGCCCCACTCTTCGACGAGTACGGACTGATCCGCAAGTTGTTGTTTAACTCTTTCGATATTCGCCTGCGGTTTATCCATTTTGTTAGCCGCAACGATTATAGAAACCCCTGCCGCCTGCGCGTGGTGTATTGCCTCGATCGTCTGAGGCATTATCCCGTCGTCTGCCGCAATAACAATAACCGCTATATCGGTAATCTGCGCACCTCTTGCCCTCATAGCGGTGAACGCCGCATGCCCGGGGGTATCGAGGAAAGTAATCTTTTCGCCGTTTACGGTAACCGTATACGCGCCGATATGCTGCGTTATGCCGCCCGCTTCCGTGGCGGTAACGTTCGCGCTTCTGATTTTATCGAGAAGCGAAGTTTTACCGTGGTCGACGTGCCCCATAACCGTAACGACGGGCGGCCTTTTAACGAGATTGCCTTCGTCGTCTTTGGCGTCGAACGCTTCGTTAAGAACGTCTTCCGCAGTCTTATCGAGTTTTAATTCGAGTTCGATGCCGAGATCCGCGGCAATAACGCCGGCAGTGTCGTAATCGACCGAATCGTTTATCGTCTTCATAATCCCTTCTTTGAAGAGTTTCTTGGTTATTTCGATAGCAGAAATACCGATCTTTTCGGAAAGTTCTTTTATAGGGATTAACTCTTTATTGATTACCGCTTTTTCGATTTTTACGGTTTGAACGACTTCTTGTTTTTTGTCTTTTTTAGTACGAAGTTTTCTGTAACCGCTCTTGTTCTCGTCGAAATCTTCTACGCTTACCTGCGTTTTGATAAGAGATTTTTTATTAATGGCTTTCTTATCGTCGAAACCTCTTTCTCCGCCTTTCTTTTTGTTGCCGAAAGATTTACCCGTATCTTTGGGTATAAACGTGACTTCGACGGGCTTTTTACCCGCACCGCCTGCTCCGAAAGGTCTTTGCGGTCTGCCTGCGGCAGATCCTGCCGCTCCTGCGGGACGAGCGCCCGCGGGTCTTCTCTGATCGCCGGGAATATATTCTCTTTTCGCGGGTCTTTGACCGTTCGCGCCGAGCGGTCTTCTATCGTTTTTCGGTTCGTAAACTCTCGGCTGTTGACTCGGAAGTTTTACGAGATTCGGGTCTTCGCCCCTTGCGATCGCTTCTTTTTTCTTCTGTTCGAGAATCTTAGCCCTCGCCTCCGCCAAAGCCCTTGCTTTCGCTTCTTCGATCGCTTTCGTTCGTCTTTCTTTTTCGAGTTTAGCCGCTTCTGCGGGGTCGATCGGCTTTTCGTCTTTAACCGGTTCTTTTTCTTCGGGCTTTTGTTCGGGTACGGCTTCCGTTTTTACTTCTTCTTTTACGGGTTCCGCTTTGATTTCGGTCGTCTCTTCGGCGATTTGAGGTTGAGGCTCTTTCTCTTTTTCTTCTTTCGCCTTTTTAGACTTCCCGGCAGGCTTTTCTTTCAATTCGACGACTTTCTCCTGCACGTCGACAGTCGTTTCCGTAACTTCGACGGGAGCGGACTCTTCAGGCGCCGGCGTTTCGACTTCGACAACCTTTGCGGGTTCGGCCGCAAGCAATTCTTCGGCGCGAAGTTTTTCGAGTCTGATTTTCTCCTCGTTTTCTCTGTCGGCTTTTATCTGCTTTTCTTTCGCGTTGGCCTTTTTATTGATTGCCTGAATATCGGCTTTCAATTTATCGACTTTTGCTTTGAGCTCAGCCATCGACGAACCGTTCAACGAATTGATTTTTTTAAGATTTTTTAAGATGTCTTCTTTCTTTTCTACCATATTACCCTTTCTTGCCTCCCGATAAAAGTTTAAGCCCGTATTCTTCCGCAACGGATATAATTGCATTTGCAAGAGCCTCGTCGGTAACCGCTAAGGTCTTACACTCGTCTTTAAGCGCCAATTCTTCAAGCGTGAATTCTCCGCTCGTATAAAGCGGACAACCGAACGCTTTGGCAAATTTTTCGGCGTCCTTTCTCGCGTTATCCGTAGCGGTCTTGCACGAAATCAACAGATACGCCCGCTTTTTAAGTCTTGCGAGCGCATTCGCACCGATACACAGATTACCGCTTTTTTTCGCAAAACCGAGATAAGTGAATATTTTAGTCTTTCTCGCTTCCAAGAAGTTGCCTCCCTATCTCGTCGTAAATATCTTGCGGTATAACTTTTGAAAACACTCGCCCGAGCATTTTTTTATTTATAAGTTTTTCGACGCATTTGACGTCGGTACAAACGTACGCGCCCCTGCCGTCGGCTTTCCCCGTGTTATCGTAAAAGACGCGTCCGCTTTTATCGCAGACTACCCGTCTTAACTCATTTTTGGGGAATTCTTTCCTGCAACATATACAGGTTCTTACCGGAATTCTTTTTTCTGCCATATACCCGTTATTTACTCGTTTTTTCGAGGCAATTTTCGATTATTCTTCGATTAAACCCTCGTTTGCTTCCGCTTCGGTTTCCGCAAGCATTGCCGCCTCGTCTTCTTTCGCGGCTCTGCTTTCGCTTCTTACGTCTATTTTCCAACCCGTAAGTCTTGCCGCAAGACGGGCGTTCTGACCGTCTTTACCTATGGCAAGCGACAATTTATCGTCGGGAACGACAACCCTCGCCGCTTTCTCACCTTCGTTTGCGCTGACTTTAAGAACTTTGGCGGGTGAAAGAGCCTTCGCGATATATTCAAGCGGGTCTTCGCTCCAGGCGATTATGTCGATTTTTTCGCCGTTGAGTTCTTTCACGACTTCGTTTACCCTAGACCCTTTGTTACCAACGCAGGCGCCAACCGCGTCCACGTTCGGATCGTTGCTGTATATGGCGATTTTAGTCCTCTGACCGGGTTCACGCGAAATACCTTTGACTTCGACGATGCCCGCTTCGATTTCGGGAACTACGTTTTCGAAAAGTTTTTTAACGAGGCCCGTAGACGTTCTCGAAACGAGAATCTGCGCGTTTCTGCCGGCCGTTCTTACTTTTTTGACGTAGACCATGAGTTTGTCGTTTACCTTATATTCCTCGCCGGGAACCTGATCTTGCGGAAGCATTACCGCTTCGATTTCGCCGGCGCCGATTTCAACGTAAACGTTTTTATCGTCCACTCTTCTTATAGTGCAAATCTTCGCTTCGTTTTCTTTATCTTCGAACTCCGCAAGAGTAAGATCTCTTTCGGTTTCGCGAAGTTTCTGAAGAACGACCTGCTTTGCGGTCTGAGCGGCGATACGACCGAATTCCTTGGGGATAAATTCGATCCTTACTTCGTCGCCGACTTTATAGGTCTTTTTAATCAGTTTTGCGTCTTCGAGCGAAATTTCTTTATCGGGATCCGTCACTTCTTCGACGACCGTTTTAACGGCAAAGAATTTTACGGATTTTTTCTCCTGATTAATATCGAGTACAATGTCGCTCGAATCGCCCGTATGCTTTTTATACGCGAAAACGAGAGCGTTTTTAAGCGTTTCGAGCAAAATTTCCGGCTTGATGCCTTTCTGGGCTTCGAGATCTTCTATTGCCTGAAAGAAATCCTTGTTGATCATTGATGTTCTCCTTATTTTCTACGCGCAAACAATCTTCTTCGCGCGGAATTTTTAATCGAATTTTATTAAGCGATTGATTTTCGCTATTTTATTCAAAGGTACGGTTTGCCTTATTCCGTCAATTATAACGTAGACGTTTTTACCGTCGTAACCGTCCAGAACGCATTCGAAATACTTTTTACCTTTCATCGGCGCGAAGAGTTTTAATTCGACTTCTTCGCCGATATTCTTTTCGTAATCTCTGTCGGTTCTGAAAGGCCTGTCAAGCCCGGGGCTCGAAACGTTGAGCGTATACGACGCGCCGAACGACGGATCGAACTCGTCGAGGAGAGGATCTATGGCGTTATGGAATTTTTCGCAAGTGTCCAAATCCACCCCGTCATCGGTGTCGATATAAACGGTAAGCGACGGATTTTTCGAAATTTTCGTTTCTACTTCGACTATTTCTATACCGAGATTATCGGCAACAGGCAGCAAAAAATCTTTTATTTCGGATTCCTGTCTGAACTTCATAACCCCTCCTTATAAAAATTTGAGAGTGGCCAGCCACTCTCAAATCCAACTAAGTATTATTAAGCGTATGTATAATACCATATTATTCCTGCGATTGCAAGCGTTTTAATCGCCGTCGGGCAAACTTTTTTGCGTTTCGGCAAGTTTTATAAGCATTTTCGCCGTCGCGTGAGCGTCGGACAAGGCTCTGTGGTGCAAAAACTCGATTCCGTAGTAATCGCATACGGTATTAAGTTTATGGTTTTTAAGAGCAGGCAGAACGGATTTAGACAAAGCGTAAGTGTCTATCCCCGGATTTTTGAAAATATAGTCCTCTTTCGACGCGAGAAATTTTATAAATTTATAATCGAATTCTATGTTATGCGCGACGAAAGTATAACCGTCGCAATATTTATAAAAGTCCGCGATTACGTCTTTGAAAACGGGCGCGTCTTTTACCATTTCGTCGTCTATGCCCGTTATGCGCGTAATTTCTTCGCTTATTTCGCGTTCGGGATTTATAAGAGTCTGAAATTTATCGATAATCTTACCGTCTTCTATTCTTACCGCGCCGATTTCGGTTATCTTATCGCCCGTAAGGAACGAAAGCCCCGTCGTTTCTATATCCACCACTACGAATTTTCTTCCGATAAGACACGGTTCTACGGGCTTTTCGACCGCAAACAGATTTGCCTGACTTACGTCTTCTATCGTCGACGGTGAAATAAGCGAATAATACTGTGGAACGGGTTTACCTTTTCTTTCGACGGGTTTGAAATCGGACGGAAAACTGCAAAACGACAAATCGCGGATTATATAACTCGGACTGCCGTTGAAAGTGGTAAGATCTCCGCGGGTTAAAATCTGCGTTCCGACGTTGATTTTGTCGATTTTTTTCTCTTTTTCTTTGGTTAAAAATACCTTACCCTGAATTTTAGCCGTCGTATCGCTGAATTCGAATACGTAAAAAGTCTTACCCTTTTTTGATTCTTTTTGCGTTATCGACGATACCGTACCGGCAAAAGAAACATCGCCCGAAACGAGTTCCGCGTCCGCCATATATATAGCCGTACCTTCGATGTCTTCGCCCCATAATTTAACGGGATCGGCAACGCGCAGAGAACGCACGCTTATGGCGGCGAAATCGGCTGCGTTCGTCTTGACTTTCATTACGTCGAGATCGACTTCGGCTCTGCCCTTCGTTTCGATTACGCCCGAAAATTTTCCGCAATAAATTTCCGAAAGATAGCCGTTAATCGCTTCGATAACCTTATTGTTTACGAAATAATCGTAGGCGTCGTCGTGGACTTTTATCGTATAACTGCATCCGTCGCCGTCGTTTTGAGCGATAACGTCGTCTTTCTCGACCGAGTGAGCCGCCGCCTTATATTCTTTTTCTAAAAACTCAAGCACCGATTTGGCGACGAGTTCGCCGTCGGCGAGAATCTTCGATACCGTTACTTCTCCGACTGTAAATCCAAGCGGCAACGCCCGCGCCACCGCCTCGCGTACAAGGTCGTATACGGCGTCGGAAACCGCTTTATCGCATATAACTTCCGCATCCACCGCCCGATTGGTTTTATGTACGGTCAACTTCTTTATTTTAGCGTTTTTAAGACTTTCGTCTATCACTCGTATTTCGTTTTCAAGCGTCGACAAGTTCTTCTATTTCCTTTATAAATTCTTTTTCCACGTCGGAAAATGGTACTTTTTTATATACTTCGCCTTTTTTGAAAAATACGCAATATCCGCTGCCGCCCGCGACGCCGATGTCGCAATCTTTCGCCTCTCCCGGTCCGTTCACAACGCAACCCATTACCGCTATTTTAATCGGTTTACGAACGTTTGCCGTAAGTTTTTCGATTTTTTCGGCAAGAGAAATACTATCGTATTCCGTCCTTCCGCACGTCGGACACGATATTATTTCGGCGTAGTCGTTTTCCATGTTTACGCTTCGCAAAATTCTTTTCGCAACGTAAATCTCTTCTTCGGGGGCAGCGGCAAGAGATACGCGGATAGTATCGCCTATACCCTCGAGCAGAAGGGAGCCTATGCCGATCGCGCTTTTTACGGTTCCTCCCGATACGGTACCCGCTTCCGTTACTCCGACGTGCAACGGATAGTCCGTTTTTCGGCTGAGATATTCGTAAGTTTTTTTCGTAAGAGGAACAGACGAAGCCTTTGCCGAAATTACGATATTGTCAACCCCGTACTTTTCTAAGACGGCAACGTTTTTAAGCGCGCTTTCGGCAAGCGAAATTTCGTTTTTGCCGTACTGTTCGAGAAGCGATTTTTCTACGCTGCCCGAATTCGAACCCACTCTTACTGCCACGCCCGAAGATTTAAGGGCTTTCGCCACTTCTTCGACGTTCTTTTCCGAACCGATATTCCCGGGATTTATCCTTATTTTATCGACGCCCGCTTCTATCGCGGAAAGTGCGTAACGATAATTGAAATGTATATCGGCAACGAGCGGAATGTTTATACCGCGTTTTATCGTTCTCAACGCTTTTATATCGTCATCGTCTTTTACCGAAACTCTTATAATATCGCAACCGATATTCTCGAGGTCGAGTATCTGACGTATCACCTCGTCCGCTTTCGACGTCTTTATATTACACATTGACTGAACGGCGATCTTATTGCCTCCGCCTATAGCCAGATTGCCTATACGAGCGACTTTACTCATTTCCTGTTCCCCGAATTCATTTCGTAGATGATACGCAGCCCGTTAAGAGTAAGCGTGGCGTCGAAAACGTCTATACACTCGGTTTCGTCGTAAATAAACTTACCCAGTCCGCCCGTAGCGATAACCTTGGCGTCGGCGCGATTCATCTCCTCTTTTATCTTGCTTACGATATTGCCTACAAGCCCCGAAAATCCGTATAAAACGCCCGCCTGCATACAGTTTACGGTGTTTTTTGCGATGATTGACGGCGGTTTTTCAAGTTCTATATTCGGCAGATTTGCAGTTCCGCCGACGAGAGAATCGAGCGAGCCTTTAATGCCGGGGGCGATAACTACGCCTATAAGTTCGCCTTTTTCCGAAATAATATCAAACGTCGTAGCCGTTCCGAAATCTATACATATTATAGGAGAGCCTATCCCGTAACGATTTATCGCGCTTACGCTGTCTACTATAATATCCGCGCCGACCTCCCGCGAATTATCCGCCTTTACGTTCAGCCCCGTCTTTACGCCGGGCCCTACTACTAACGGAGAATGTCCGAGATAATCTCTGCACATGTGCTCCATAGTGTAGTTAAGAGAAGGAATAACCGACGACATGACAACGCCGTCTATATCTTCCCTTTCTATCCCGGCAGACTTCAATAAATCTCTGACTATAACCCCGTATTCGTCGCTCGTCGCGTTTCTCTGCGAGGTAACGCGGAAAGTCGCTTTCAGTTCCTTTCCGTCGAAAATAGCGTATTTTATATTGCTGTTGCCTATATCTATACAAAAAATCATACTTTTCTGACCGCCCTGATTACTCTGCAAACCGATGGCGCGAGTACCATATTCAACGCAAATTCTATTAAAAAATTAACGCCCGCGCACAAAATAAATAAAAAATAAACGACGCTCGCGTTATTCGCGACAGCCATGGCATTTATAGAGTCGTACATCGTAAGCGCGCCTAAAATGAATATACCCGTGTTTACGATCGGCGCAACCGCAGCCGCAACGAAAACCGCGGCGAGTTCGCTTCTACTTTTTATGAGTTTATACGCAAGTCCCGATAAAAATCCCGCGGCAATCGCTTTGATAAAGCACGTAAGCGCGGTCAGAAACGGGTGTTCGGTAAACAATACGTTCGTAAACGGATCCGCTCCCACAATGCCCATAATATAAGTTACCGCTCCGAAAACGAAACCTAAAAATGCGCCGTAAAGCGGACCTAAAACGATCGCCCCTACGACAATCGGTATAAGAACGAAAGACAACCTGACCGCACCGATCGCAAAATAACTTCCGAAAATCTGCAATACGATTACGAGTGCCGTGAGCATTGCGAGCGCGGCTAATTTTTTAGCCGAAAAAAACTTCTCTTTTTCCATGTTGACTCCTATCGGATTTCATTTAAGAATATCCGTAAAAAAAATAGTATGTAATTACTTGGTCGAACCCTTGAAAGGTGCTCGCCGTTTATTATTATACTTAAAATAAATTATTTTTACAAGTAAAAACCCGTCATTCACAAAATTTAAGTTTATCGATTATAATGATACTGATAGCGAAAATATTTCGCCGCTATCTTATTCTACGAGGAGGAATGTTTTTATGACGAATTGTTTCGGCTTCGGCGACAACTGCTGTCTTTGGATGCTTATCATCATATTGATTCTCTGCATTTGCAAAAACGGCTGCTTAAACGGCATAATCGACAAGATATGCAACTGCGGATGTTTGATTCCGCTTCTGCTCGTTCTTTGCTGCTGCAAAGGCGGCGACCGCTGCGGACCCGATTTCGGTTTCGGCGGCTGCAAATAATCAAATACATAGAAGCGGTCGGCGAAATAATTTTCGCC
>FR898493.1:105331-109468 GCA_000437515.1 Acidiphilium sp. CAG:727
GCGGTCGGCGAAATAATTTTCGCCGACCGCTTTAACTTTTATAAATATTTATCTCTGCACTCTTCCGGAAGCGTCGCCGCCGGCAAGTTTTTCAACCTCTTCTACCGACACCATATTATAGTCGCCTTCTATAGAATGTTTCAGACAACTTGCCGCAACCGCAAATTCGATTGCCTTTTGAGCGTCGTAACCGTTCATCAACGAGTATATCAATCCGCCGCCGAAACTGTCGCCGCCGCCTACTCTGTCGACGATGTGCATTGCGTATTTCTTCGAAAAATACGCCTCGCCGTCCGTATATAACATTCCCGACCAGTTATTATCGTTCGCGGACAGACTCTCCCTGAGAGTTATCGCAACGCCTTTGAATCCGAACCTTTCGGTAAGTTTTTTCGCAACGGAAATATACCCTTCGCGATTAAGTTTACCCGTGTTAATATCGGTATCGTCCGCTTCTATGCCGAAAACGTCTTTTGCGTCTTCTTCGTTGGCAATGCAGTAGTTTATGTACTTGCAAAGTTCGCCCATAACCTTGCCGGCTTTTTCTTTGCTCCATAATTTCTTTCTGAAATTAAGGTCGCACGAAACGGTTATATTTCTCTTTTTCGCCTCTTTTACCGCTTCAAGGCAAATTTTTGCCGTATCGTCGGAAAGCGCGGGAGTGATACCCGTAAAATGGAACCATTCGACGCCGTCGAATATCTCCGCCCAGTCGAAATCTTCGCTTTTAGCCGTTGCGATAGCCGAACCCGCCCTGTCGTAAATGACTTTGCTGGGTCTTTGGCTTGCGCCTTTTTCGCAATAATAAATGCCCACTCTGTCGCCGCCGCGAACGATCTTTGAAGTGTCCACGCCGAACTTACGCAACGAGTTTACCGCAGCCTGTCCTATTTCGTGCGCGGGAAGTTTGGTTACGAACGCAACGTCTGCGCCGTAATTTGCAAGCGAAACAGCAACGTTCGCTTCCGCTCCGCCGTAAGTCGCTTCATACTTGTCGCTCTGCACGAAACGAAGATAATTTTCCGGCGCGAGCCTTAACATCAATTCACCGAAAGTAACCGCTTTTTTCATTTATTTAACGCCTCCTCTACGAAGAAACTGCCGCCGACTGCGGCAACCTTATCGAAAGCCAAAAATTCGTCGAGATTTTCTCTGTTTACGCCGCCCGTAGGAATAAATTTAACCTGCGGAAACGGAGCGGAAAGAGCCTTCAACGCTTTAAGTCCGCCGTAAACGTTCGCGGGGAAAAATTTAACGGTAGTGATACCGAGATCGAGAGCCTGCATTATTTCGGTAGGCGTTACGCAACCGGGATAATACGGAACGTCGTTCGCCTTGCATATTTCGGCGACCTCGACCGAAAGCCCCGGCGAAACGATAAACTTCGCGCCTGCGTTCAATGCTTCGACGCATTGCCGACCGTTTATAACGGTTCCCGCGCCTACGTTCATATCGGGGAATTTTTCTACCGCCAAAGCGATAGCCTCCTTCGCGCAAGCCGTTCTGAACGTGATTTCGGCGCAATTTATGCCGTCTTTTTTAAGCGCGGCAAGAATTTTTTCCGTATCGTCGAGATTTTTAATCACGACTACGGGAATAAGTCTGTCCATCGTATATTTACTCCTTTTTATTTTTATAGTATGCCAGACAAGAATAATACGCACCTTGCCAAAACGCCCCTATTTCCGTGCTTTTGGGCAAATTCTCGTTTGAAGTACGTCTAGTACGTCTGCGCTCGCCTTTACCAAAAATCATCGAAAATATCGGCGTTTTGGTTGCGGGCAAGTCTGACGGCGTATTTTTAGACTAAGACAAGGCGTGCGAACGGGTTGATACTTGACGTATAAGCCGCGAGCAGAACGAAGTATTAGTTAAAAATACGTCGTTAGACCATGGTTCGTATTATTCCTGTCTGGCATATACTTGCAAGTTATTTAATTCGCTTGAAATTGCCTATCGTTTCGTTGACCGTTTCGACGAATGCGAAAGTATCGTCGTACTTTTTTAAGATATTTTGAAATTCGACGATCTGGTGTTTGTTTATAACGCAGATTATAACGTCTTTTTCGAGATTACTGTATACACCCGTTCCGACGATCTTGGTAGCGCTGTGTTTGAGTTTTTCGACTATCTCTTTATCTATTTCTTCGGCATGCGAAGTAATAATCAAAAATTTATACGCCGCCTTACCGCCCTTAATAAAAGCGTTGCCTATAAAACTCGACATAAAGCAATACAACAGGCACAGACACGCGGGTTCGTAACTATATTTACCGCCGTCGGCGTAAACGAACACGGAAACGACCGCAACCACTGCGTTCAACGCAAACGTAACGTAAAAGAAATTAAGTTCGGGTTTTTTCTTGCTTACGAACTTGGAAATGATATCCGTTCCGCCCGTAGACGAATTCAGTTTGAAAGTAAAACCGTAAACTACGCCGCCTACCGTTCCCGCCAATATTACCGCTAAAATCTTATTGTTTTCGGCGTTATATTGAAGATTTTTATTCCCGAATTCCTGCAACAACCAATACACGGCAGAATAAACGACGCTGAAGACGAGCGTCTTTACCGCAAACTCTTTATCCGTAGTAAAATACGAAAACACGCAAAGCGGAACGTTTACGAGAAGCGACATATACGCTATACTGAATCCGCATTTTTTTTGAATCATCGTCGCGATGCCGTTTATTCCCGCCGGGGCGAAATCGTTGGGTACGATAAACAAATAGTACCCCAATGCGTGGACTGCTGCCAATATTGCTATAAACGTGTAAGACACCGCCGTATTTAATTTTTTATCAGCCATGACCGTAAGTCAAATTTCTTCCTTTAAGATAACTAACGATATTTTACAACAAATACGTCGTTTTGTAAACCGTTTAATTATAAAAATATTATATATTTTAACGCACTTTAGCGCCGGAAAAACTTTGAATTATACGTAACCTCTTCGGACGAGGGATATTTTTCGAGGCATATTTCGTGATATTTTTCCGCAGTTTCAATATCCCCGGCGTTATAATATGCCGAAACCAGCCTGAGAAGCGGCTCTAAATAGTAAAATTTCGCCTCGTAAAAGCCGTCCTGCGGCAACGGTTTATCCGCGCAAAGCGCGCATTTATAAAACGCCGACGCATTTTTAGTATCGTGCTTTTTAGTCTTTACGTCGCCCAGATAGCAAAACAATTCCGCGTCGGCGCCCGTAACGGCGATCGCTTCCGCCAAAAATTTTTCGTCCGTTATTATTCCAAGCGATTTATCGCATTTATATACCGTTTTATACGCGTCTTTTACGTCGGGTAAATACCGCGTTTTGCCGTAAATAAATTGTATCAACCCGGCTTTTGCTTTATCGTATCTGCCGTTATAGAACAACTCTTTGGAATAATAATATTGCTCTCTGCCGTTCAACTTTTCGCCTTCGGCAAGGTGTTTTTCATAAATTTTAAGATTACGGAGCGGATCGCCGCTTTTGATTTTTCTGTGCTCTACCGTAACGTCGCCGTACGTTATTCTTCCGAAAGGAACGACCGCCTCGTGGATAAAGCCCGAAAATTTCGCCAAAGAGCAATTTTTCATTAACCTTTCTCTGTAATATTCGAAAGTCGCGTTTCCGTTTTTATCGAAGGCAATTGCATATCTGAACATATAAGTATCGAAGCAGGGTTTATTATTTTTAATTTCGATTATTTTTCTTGCGTTCTCTTCGCTTATAACGTCGTCGGCGTCTATCCAGAACAGATAATTACAGGAAGCCTTTGAAAAAGCGTAATTCCTGGCCGCCGAAAAATCGTCGTTCCACTTAAAATCGTAGATTTTATCCGTAAATTTTGACGCAATTTCTTTCGTCTTGTCGCCACTCCCCGTATCAACTACTATTATTTCGTCGGCAAAGAGAATAACGGATTTCAGACACCTTCCGATAACGCTCTCTTCGTTTTTTACTATAAGACAGACAGATATTTTCATGATTATACCCCTACACACATTGTATGCCGGAATAACTACCGTGTGCAAAAAATTGAATTTTTGCATATAGTAGTATGGCGCGCGATATATGCGCGCGTACACTTTTCGGAGAATATAATTATGTTTGAAGATTTATGCAGAATGTTTTTATGCTGTAACAATAAT
>FR898494.1:0-1332 GCA_000437515.1 Acidiphilium sp. CAG:727
CGGTTGCGAACAGCAACCGCCTGAAAATGGTGTACCCGACAGGACTCGAACCTGCAACCGTCAGAATCGGAATCTGAAACTCTATCCAATTGCGCTACGGGTACGCGCCTATATATTATACAGCGTTTTTAAGAAATTTTCAAGCGTTGGCGATAACTTCGATAAAATTATTTGACTAATCGGGTCGGATAGATTATTATACTTACCGTGAGGTTAAGTTAATGAACGGAAAGACGGTAGTCGTAGGATTGAGCGGCGGCGTAGACAGTTCGGTCGCCGCGCTTTTACTTAAAGAACAGGGCTATAACGTTATAGGCTTGTTTATGAACAACTGGGAAGAAACGGACGACAACGGTTGCTGCACCGCCGAAACCGATTACGCCGACGTAAGGCGGGTTGCTTCGGCTATCGGGATTCCGTATTACGGAGTGAATTTCACCAAAGAGTATTACGACAGGGTGTTCAGATACTTTTTAGCCGAATACGAAAAGGGCAGAACTCCTAACCCCGACGTTCTTTGCAACCGCGAGATTAAATTCGGACCGTTCAAACGTTACGCCGAAGAACTCGGCGCGGATTATATAGCGACGGGGCATTACTGCGGAATAAAACACGAAAACGGCGTTCATTACCTTATGAAAGCAAAAGATCAAAACAAAGACCAGACTTATTTTTTGAATCAACTTTCTCAGGAACAACTGTCCGGCGTGCTTTTTCCGTTGCAGAATTTAACTAAACCGGAAGTGAGAAAAATTGCCGAAAAATACGGACTTGCGACTGCCGAAAAAAAAGACAGTACGGGCATTTGCTTTATCGGCGAAAGAAATTTCAGGAAGTTTCTGATGAATTATATTCTCGCAAAAGAAGGGGATATAAAAACTTACGACGGAAGAACGCTCGGCAGGCATTACGGACTCATGTACTATACCATAGGTCAGCGTAAAGGTCTGGATATAGGCGGGCAGTCCGGCGATGCGGGCAGATGGTTCGTTATCGAAAAAGATATGAAGAACAATATTCTTTACGTCGCACACGGCGAAGAAGACAAACTCTACTCTAAAGGGCTTTTGACGGGGAAAATCAATTTTATTCCGTCCGTTCCCGACAAAAAGGAGTTCGAGTGTAACGCTAAATTCAGATACCGTCAGGACGAGCAGAAAGTATTCGTCAAATTAAAAGACGACGGCTCGGCGGAAGTCGGGTTTGCCGAAAGACAGCGCGCGATTACCGAAGGGCAGTATTGCGTGTTTTACGACGACGAGAAGTGTCTCGGCGGCGGCGTGATAGAAAAAGCGATATTCTGATTTTCGGAATAAGTTATAAAAACGGGGG
>FR898494.1:1362-2323 GCA_000437515.1 Acidiphilium sp. CAG:727
GAAAATTGCGATTTTCGCCGAGCCGTTTCGTATTATTCTTGTCCGGCATAAGCCACGAGTTTCAGTCGTTTCTGACGTGTACGTCGAGTTGATTGAACGGGATTTCTATTCCGTTTTCGTCGAAGGCTTTTTTGACGTTTTCGGTCAGGATGAAATATACGTCCCAGTAATCGGAATTTTTGCACCAGAATCTGGCGCAGATTTCAAGCGAACTTTCGCCGTGTTTCGAAAGTCTTACCGTGCCTGCGGGGTCGGTTAAAATCCGCTCTTCTTTCGCCGCGACGTCGCTTATTATCTGTTTTGCCTTTTCAAAATCGTTGGAGTAGGCTATGCAAAAAGTTAAATCGACACGGCGCAAGTCTTTTTCGGAATAGTTGACTATCTCGCTCGTCGAAAGTTTTCCGTTGGGAAGATAGATAACGCGGTTATCGGGCGTGCGCAGTTTCGTGTTGCAGATTAGTATGTCTTCCACCGTACCTTCGTAACCGCACGCTGCTATATAATCGTCGTCTTTGAAGGGGCGGGTAATAAGCAGCAACATGCCGCCGGCAAAGTTAGAAAGCGTTCCGTTTACGGCCAGGCCGACACCTACGCCGAGAGAAGCGATCAAAGCGGTGATACCGCTCGTATCTATGCCTACGTAAGCAATAAGACCTACCACCACTAAAACTTTAAGGGCGATTTTGATTATATAACTCAAAGTTTTATAGATGGTTTTATCTACTTTTTTCTTTTCTTCGAGTTTTTTGCCGTGCTTCATGATTTTTCTCGAAAACCAATTTATAAGCATAAACGACAAAATAAGAATGACTATCGCGACGAGGATTTTTATACCCGTCGTGGTAAGCCAATTTTGTACCGTTGTCCATACCTGATTCCAATCCATAATAAACTCCTTTTATTTATTCGTTAATCGTCAAGTATCATATCGCAATAACGGAACGTTGTCAAGTAAAAGGGG
>FR898494.1:2379-3552 GCA_000437515.1 Acidiphilium sp. CAG:727
CACGCCCGATAGTCGTTAAATTTTATGATACTCTACGAATAAATCGTTTGGCGTACACTCCAAAATATCGCAAATTGCTTTCAGATTATCGAATTTTATTCCGCTCGTTTCGTTGTTTACTATCTTGTTGAAGTTCTGATAACTCAAACCGAGTTGATTATACAGCCAATACTTTGTTTTCCCTTTTTCTTTCAGAATCTCGAGTATACGCAATTTCATATATCAATCTCCGCATTAGGTATTGTATACATTATATATTGCAATTACGCTTGACATATAGACTTTTAGATTATATAATGTATACATTAGATAAACGGGAGATAAATTGAAATGGAAGCATTTTGGCTTTGGGTCGCCGATAAATACGTTTTTTTATTGGTGTCGGGTGCGCTGTTGCTGATTGCGTGTATAGTTTACAGTAAATTGGCAATCTGTGATGATCTGGAAGATTTTTTTGCCGAGGGCGGTTGGTTAGTTATTCTTGCCGGATTGGCAGTTGCGGCGATAGTATACGGCTTTATATACTGGATATGGTGGGCAATGCTGATAATAACGGTAGGCGTTGCGGCTTTGGCGCTCATTGTTGCAGGCGTGTACGCGCATTACGAAAACTCCGGATACGATAACGAAGACGTCGATTATATCGAAGATAAAAAAGACGAAGAAACTACCAGGTATAAATGTCCTAATTGCGGCGCGGCTATAAGTAAAATATACGTCGGCGGCAATATCGTATATAAATGCGCCTATTGTAATACGACTTTCGATAAAAAAGATCTTAAACTCGTCGTGTCTATCGACGATCGGAACGGTAAGACGGTGGAAATCGAAATAGATGATTTCGAAGAAGAATATTTCGAAGCGTGCGAGCGAATGAATTTCAGACCGTATAATATTCATTCCGCCAAACAAATAGAGAGAAGAAGAGATAAACTCGATAGATTGATACAAAACGGCGAAGACGTATACGACGAAGATTGTTACGATCAGGACGAAATACTTGAAGATGCTTACGACTTTTTTATCGATAACGAACGAGAAATTAAAGAGTATTTCGATAAATACGGCGAAGAAGAAATTAAGAAGAGATATGAAGCGTATGCCGACGGCGGCGATGAAGAAGACGAAGAAGATTATGATTAAATAAAGGGCGTGGCGGCGAAATTTTCGCCG
>FR898494.1:3628-10337 GCA_000437515.1 Acidiphilium sp. CAG:727
GTACGAGTTCGCCGCTGTCGGTTTTTTCCGCCAGAGAACGGATAGAACCTTCGAAAACGGGTTTTATGTAGTCCAGAGTCAGAAAGTCTTTCGGACGCATCAGACTCGTGTCGTACGGGAGCGGTAGTCCCGCGCCGTCGTGAAGCAGATTAGCCACGAACTGCGAGCAGAAACGCTTATACTTAAAGGTCTTTTTAATGCGGAACGCGCATAGAAACGCGCCTAAAATGGCGTATTTATATTTTTCCTTTTCGTCTTCGTAGCGTTTGATTTCGGCAAGGATACCCGCGTATTGTTCGTCGGTAACGTCTATTTCAAAGATTTTACACGGGCAGTAGTCGTATTTTTTAAGTACGTTCGTGCGTATGTTCTCTTTTACGAAGCCCGACGGCAGGGGTTTAAGGGTAAATCTGCCGAAAGTATACATGCAGTCGAATTTGCCGTTAAGCGACAGGGTCGAGTGAGTGTTTTTGCTTCTCGTAAAAAACGAAACGCATTTTGAAACTCCGGTTTTCGTTCCGGAAATAAAAAGATAGATTTTTCTCATATTTTATAGATTCATTGGCAGCGTTCAATTTGTTTGTCTACGCAAGCCGCTTCGACCACTATTGCCACGTTACGCTCGCGATGACACGTTTCTTCTGTCATTCTGAGCCTCTGGCGAAGCCCCCGGGCAGGTCGCCCCCTCTTCGGCGCGCGGAGTGCAACGGGTTGCCGTTATACGGAAGCGGGGCAGATGAAACGACGGACGGGCAATCCGAGTTCGGCGGCGCGGTTGACCGTATAACGCGTTCCGCCGCGTACCGTATCGCGGTAATAGGCGAAAAGCAGCGAGGCGTTTTCGACTAAAAAGTCGTTGCGTTTGAGCATACACCCCTCGAAATAGCAAGATCCTTCTTTTAAGACGAAATCGGCGGAATTTATCATTCTGTCATATTCGGTTTTGTCTTTTAACGAAAATTTTTCCGACTGACCGGAGCAAGGAATTACCGCGACTATCTTTACGGGTTTTCCGTCGCCGCGGATTCTTTCCAACGCTCTGAAACACTCCGCGTCAAAACCCAAAGCCATGCCGTCGAGAAAATATTCGTAGCCGTCGTCGACTATATCGGATAACTCTTCATATAGTTTTTCTCGGTCGAAATCTTTGCATAAAATTCTGTGCCCCGTTATCGCGCAGGTTACGTTTTTTATAAGCGGCGGCAACGTGTTTATAAGCATTTTTACTTTGCGAGTTTAGCGATAGCCGCCTTATACACCGAGTATTGAAGTTCGATATTTTCTATCGAAGCAAATTCGTCGGGTTGGTGAATCGCAAAATCCGTGCCTGCCGTTTCGGGTCCGAACGCTACGGCGTTTTTCATCGCTCTCGCGTAAGTTCCGCCGCCTATCGCGATAGGCTCGGCTTTAACGCCCGTAACTTCTTCGTACACGCCGAGAAGCGTTTGAACGAGTTCGCCGTTTTTGTCGGCGCAGAGCGGAAGTTGATGCGAAAGCCTTTCTACGGTCGCTACGGTTTGGAATTTCTTTAATATATCGTCGCCGAAAGCGGTTACGGGATAGCGTATATCTACCGAGATATATACGTTTTTATCGTCCGAAGTTATTACGTCGGGGCTCATGGTAAGTCTGCCGGAATGATCGCTTAAAGTCGTCATGCCGAGTCGGTCGTTAAACAGCAGATCGATTGCGTTTTCGTCTATCGCGTCTACCGAGCGGAGCGCGTTGAGCATTTTAAGCATGGCGTTGTCGCCGAGATGGGGCGTAGATCCGTGCGCGGATTTGCCGAGCGCGAGATATTTGCGGTCGCCGATTTTCCGAACGCCGAATTTTTCGGGGTCGGGTATATCGACGGCGGTTACCGCTTCGCAGCGGTCGCATACGACGTTCACTCTTTCGCCGCCCGTAATGCTTACGAGTTTTTTGCTCTTCTTAAACGAGAACTTCAAGGGCATAATGCCTTTTTCGGCGTAGATAACGGGGAAGTCCGCATCTGGAGAGAAGCCGTTTTCGGGCATTTTCGCCACTTTGTTGAAATGTTCTATGCACTTCCAGCCCGTTTCTTCGTTGCAGCCGAGAATAAGTCGTATTTTTTTATTCGGTACGTAACCTTCGTCTTTAAGCGCTTTCATGGCGTGCAGACAAACGATTGCGGGCCCTTTATCGTCGGTCGCGCCTCTGCCGTAAATTCTGCCGTTCGCTTCGGTCGCCGAAAACGGGGGATAGGTCCATTTATCCAAATCGCCCGCAGGCACTACGTCGAGATGGCAGAGTATGCCTATTTCGTCTTTGCCGTCGCCGAAATCGACTTCGCCGATATAGTTGTCGTAGTTAACGGTCTTAAAACCCATTTTTTCGGCGGTCTTCAGAAAGAAGTCCAGCGCGTCGAAAACGGCTTTTCCGAAAGGCATGTCTTTTTCGGGTTCGGCTTGCACCGAGGGGATAGAAATAAGAGTTTTTAAGTCTTTGATAGCGTTTTTTACGTATTCGTTCATAATATCACCGTAAAATTTTGAAATTCAGTTCAAATTCATTATACACTTTTTTTATTTTATGGTAAAATAAAAACGTAACGATATTCAATATTTTTATAAATTTTGCGATTTCCGATTTTTTCGGACGGATAATAAAGGAGATTATATGGCAACCGTAAGAACGAGATTTGCTCCCAGCCCGACGGGCTTTATGCACTTAGGCGGACTTCGTACCGCGCTTTACGCTTATCTTTACGCCAAGAAAAACGGCGGAAAGTTTATTTTGAGAATCGAGGATACCGATCAGCAACGCTACGTTGAAGGCGCGGTAGAACTTATTTATTCTTCCCTTCGCGAATCCGGGCTTATATGGGACGAAGGTCCCGATATAGGCGGCGATTACGGTCCGTACGTCCAGAGCGAGAGAAAAGACATATATATGAAATACGCCAGAGAACTCGTCGAAAAGGGCGGGGCGTATTATTGTTTCTGCACCAAAGAAAGACTCGAAAGTCTTACCGACGAGAACGGCAACAGAAAGTACGATAAGCACTGCCTTAAACTTTCGAAAGAAGAAGTCGAAAGAAGACTTGCAGCGGGCGAGCCTTACGTTATCCGTCAGAACGTCCCCACCGAGGGGGTAAGCGAGTATCACGACGAAATTTACGGCGATATAAGGGTTGAAAATTCCGAACTCGAAGACAACGTGCTTATAAAGAGCGACGGCATGCCGACTTATAACTTCGCCAACGTCGTCGACGATCACCTTATGCATATAACGCACGTTATCCGCGGAACGGAATACCTTTCGTCCACGCCCAAGTACAACCTTATGTACGACGCATTCGGCTGGGAAAGACCCGTTTATATACACCTTCCTACGATAATGAAAGACGCTACGCGTAAACTGTCGAAACGCTACGGCGACGCCAACTTCGACGACTTTCTGAAAAAAGGCTATCTTAAAGAGGCGATTATAAACTACGTCGCGCTTCTCGGCTGGTCGCCCAAGGGCAGCAACGTCGAAAAGATGACGCTTCCCGAAATGGTAGAACTTTTCTCGCTCGACGGCGTTTCGAAATCTCCGTCTATATTCGACGAAACCAAACTTCGCTGGCTTAACGGCGAGTATATAAGGGAACTTTCGGAAGAAGAGTTTTATAATCACGCTTTGCCGTACCTCGAACAGTCTAAAGTCAACGGCAAATTCGATCTTAAAGCGATAGCCCGTCTTATGCAGCCTCGTATAGAGATTTTCGGCGAAATTCCCGAAAAAATCGACTGGCTTGCCGAAATGAAAGAATACGACCTTTCGCTTTTCGACAACAAGAAGAACAAGACTTCGGCGGCGGTCGCCAAAGACCTCCTGCCGAAGATTAAAGAGTACCTTGCGGAGATAGATACCTTCGATAACGATACCCTTTATAAAACGCTTTCCGAAAAGGCGGCGGAAGCGGGGGTAAAGAGCGGCGCGTTTTTCTGGGTAATGCGTATCGCTATAACCGGTCAGGGCGTTACCCCCGGCGGAGCGACCGAAATGGCGGCGCTTCTCGGTAAAGAAGAAACCCTTAAACGCATAGACTTTTCTATTGATTTACTTAATAAGTAACGAGCGAGGATAAAAATTGCTTTCGGCAGAACAAAAACGAGCGGTAGATATATTCGATAAAAATTCGCTTTTGCTCGCCCCCGCGGGGACGGGTAAAACTTTCACGCTCGCCCATAAGGTCGCCGAGGCGATAAAAAGAGGAATAAAGCCCGAAGAGATACTTCTTCTGACGTTCACCGTAAAGGCGCGCGACGAGATAAAGGAAGACGTATTTACTTACGCGGGCGAAAGAGCCGTAAACGCTTATACCGTTCACGGCTTTTGTTTTGAGATAATCAAGGAATACTCCTATAAAAAGAGAGTGGCGGGCGGGCTTACGGTCGCGGACGAAACCGATACGGGAGAACTTATTAAAAGTCTTGCCGACGCGATGATTGCCGAAAAGACCGAACTTGCGGATAAACTCACGATTCTGCCCGAAAAGCAAATTTCGCGGATAATTTCGCTTATAAAATACGAACGCGACAAACTCGGGTTTTCGTATTCGTCGAAAGACGGCTACGGCGCGGCGATCGCTTCGCTTATAAATAGCGGCGAATATATCGATGCGTTTTCGTTCAGAAAAAGCGGAGCGCAGATTACCGACTACAATTTTTATAATCTGCTTAAAACACGCGGCAACGAGTTTTGCCTTCGTTATGCCGATTTGTTGTCGTCATCGTCGCTTCTCGACTTCGACGATATTCTGCTTCACGCCAAAGAGATAGTTTTCGGCGGCGATTACCCGACAGACGGGTATAAACTCGTCGTGTTGGACGAAGTTCAGGATACGAGTCTGCTCGAATATTCGATAGTCGAAAAATTCTTTTCTTCGGCTACGGTTATGCTCTGCGGCGACGAAAATCAGACCATATACGGTTGGCGCGGCTCCGATCCGAAAAAGATAATTTCGGCGTATAAAGAAAAATATTCGCCCGAAGAAATCCGGCTTACGATAAACAGACGGGCGACCGAAACGCTTAAAAGGGCGGCGGAAGGCTATCTTGCCAAAGTAAACTGCGAAGAATTGCCCGCGTATAACGACGAACCCGACGGCGAAAAAATCGCGGTCTACGGCTGCGAAAGCGACGTAGGCGAAGCGAAAAAGATATTTTCGCTTATAGAGAATTTCGACGGCGAGAACACGGACGTATGCGTGATGACCCGCTCGAACAGATATCTCGCGACGTTGTACAAAAATTTGCAACGCATAAACGCGAATCTGCCCAAAGAACGAAGAATACCGTTTTTTACCGCCGACGCCGATCATCAATTCGACAAACGCCCGATAATAAAAGATTTCACTTCGTTCATGCGGCTTATCGTCAACCCGTCGGATATTGCGGCGATGGAACGCATAACTAAAAGATACGTAAAATCGGTAAAAAGAGATCTGGTTGCGGCTATCGGAAGTTACTCGCTTGCGGGCGTTTCGATAGGCGACTTTACGCGCAGCGATACGTACGATTTCGGCGACGGGTTTTATTCCCTTATGAGGGCGTATGAAGACGGCGGACTTATCGTTTACGACTTCGAAACCACCGGCGCGGATCCGCTCGACGACGACCCCGTGCAAATATCCGCAATTAAATTCGGTAAGAGCGGGAAAAAGGAAGAATTTAACCTTTTCGTCATACCCGAAAAAGAGATATCTTCGGGCGCGCTCGCAACCCACGGCTACGACTTGAACTATATAAAATCTCACGGCGGAGTGAGTATAAACGAGGCTATAAGGCGGTTTGCCGACTTTTCTCGCGGTTGCGTACTCGTCGGACACAACTCGAACGCGTTCGACGATATATTGTTGAAACGACTTGCCGTGAAAGAAAAAATCGAACTTATCGTTAGGGCGTATTACGATACGCTCGTCATCGCGAAGACCTTTTTCAAGAACGAAAAGAACTATAAACTCTCTACGCTTTGCGAAAAATTCGGCGTCGTAAACGACCGGGCGCACGATGCGTTTTCGGACGTTACGGCGACGAAAGATTGCCTTAAAATAATGCTCGACGGGTATATTATTCCGACTGCGGGCGTAAGACAAAACGTCGTTCGTTCGAACGTTGCGGATTTCAAACCGCTTTACGAAAATATGAAGCGCCTCAAAGCCGAACTCGAAAAGGGCGACGTGTTTTCGCTTATAAAAGATATTTCGGCAACTTATTCGCTTATAACTCCCGAAACGTCAAAGGACGACAGGGAAGCGGCGAACGATTTATACGCTGCGATCAAAGACGCGGGAGCGGCGGAATATCCCGTGCTCGCGCTCGGCGAATATTTGTCCGATACGGCGTTATCGGGCAGTAAACTCGACTCGGTAATCAAAAAGTTAAAAAAAGTACCGCTCATTACGGTACATCAATCCAAGGGCTGCGAATTTTCTTTCGTTATCTTTGCGGGCGCAGGCGAAGACGAGATACCGTCTTATCCGGCGAGAACGTCGGGGCGGGAAGATGAAGAAAAACGAATATTTTACGTCGCGATGACGAGGGCGAAAAAGAAACTCGCGATAACGTATAAAACGCGTAAATCTTTCGGTTCGGCCGATTATCCGTCGCTGCCGTCGCCGTATATATCGCTTATACCTTCAAAATATATTACAGAAAAATAAAACGCCGCCCTGCGGAATTGGAAAACAATTCCGCAG
>FR898494.1:10361-11141 GCA_000437515.1 Acidiphilium sp. CAG:727
CTGCGGGGGGGCGGTTCTTATTATTGTTTTCTTACGCTTGCGCCTCAATTCGGGCATTTCGTTTCGCCGCCCGAAAGAACGCTGCCGCAATATTCGCAGCGGCGAATCGGAATTCCGTTTTCGCATTCCGTCGTTTCGCCTGCGGTTTCTTTTTTCCTGAGATTTTTGAACAGCAACACCGCGCCCGCCGTCAGAAATCCCGCGCTCGCCACGCATGAAAGAATTCCGAACGCTCGTAAATTCCGGCGTTCCTTTACGATGCTTATATATTCGCCGTCGTCGGATAGTGGCTTGTTTTTATACCCCATATCGATAGAATCCGTCGAAAGGGTAACGGGCGTAAAACCGACCGCAAATTCGAGAGTTTCGCCCGGAACGAAATTTTTGATCTCGTTTGCGTCGTAGATAGAATAAGAATAGCCTTCGAGATCGCCGTACCCGCCGTCGGTCGGAATGACGTAGGTGAAATACCATTTGCCGCAATCGGAATTGTAAAAAGTACCGGTAATCGTTCCTTCGCGGACGTACGACGAATCTTTTTCCGCGCGGTTAATCATTTCTATATATCTCTGTCGGTCGGCAGTTATCTTTTTCAGATCGTTATTCGGCGCAAATCCGCCGAGCATAAGCACCGCCGCGACTACGACGAAAAATATCGCGAGTACGAAAAACGATCGTATCGCGTTCGACTTTTTAAGCGGAACGTAATATCTTGTTCCGCCGAAACCGAAATATATAGGGCGGGGAGGTCTGCCGCCTCCGCTGCCGCCGCGTCCCCCC
>FR898494.1:11188-15138 GCA_000437515.1 Acidiphilium sp. CAG:727
GCCGCCGCCTCCGAAGTGGCTTCCTCCTCCGCCGTGTCCGCCCGATCCGCTTGGCATAATTTGCTCTCCTTTTATTAAAAAATTATATTATATTTAGTCCGCGATATAAGTCGCCGTTCGTTTTTTAACGGGTTTTTTATTTGAAAATTTCTAAAACGACGAAAGTCTTGCCTTTGCGGCTCTGTCCGTCTTCGCCCGTAAAGGCGAGTTTGCCGTAACCCCTTACGGACACCGCGTCGCCCGTTTTAAGTTTTTTGCTTCCGTCAGGAAAGTCCTTCCCGTTTACCGAAACTCTCGCTTTTTTGAACAACGAAGAACTTTCTTCTCTCGATAAATCGAACGCTCCGCCGACAATCGCGTCGGCTCGAAGCGCCGCAACGGAAACCCGCTTTTTCTGCCGTTCGGGGCGGAAACTTTCGGGTATTTCGACGGCTTCGTTTATTTCTACGGGGTTTCTTCCCACTTTTTTAAGTTCCGAAACGATAAGCGGCTTTATTTTTTCGTCTACGATAATATACGCTTCGCCGCCACGGACGAATATATCTCCGATTTTACCTCTTTCGACTCCGAGATTAAGGGTTGCGCCGAGTACGTCGCGGTGCGATATATCGTCGGCGAATTTCACGCCTCTGGGTGAAATTTTAAGTATCGTCAAAGAATAATCGCTCGCCGAAGAAATATCTTCTTTTCTGCCGAATCGGGCTTTTTTGCGTTCTGCGAAATCGCACCCGCCGAAAAATTCAACGGCAGAATCGCCTGCCGCAGACAAAACTTCCGCCTGCTCGGCGGAAGTCAGAAAGTCCGAATAAGTATATATATTTTTCGCGTAACTCCTGTCTAAAAGGTCGTTCGCGCGTTCGGTTATCGTCATATCAGATTTCTACGTCTTTCAGAAGTTGCTCGTCGTTCTCGCGTAGTTCCTTCGGAACGACTATGTTGTCGTAGTCGATGAAATACTTACGCGTGTTTATAACGTAATAGTCCATAGTTTTCATTCCGCAGACGAATATCGACGCGAGAGGGATCAGAAACACCGTTCCGACGCCGAAAGTGAAGATAAGCGACGACGAAAACAGATAATAAACGACCACGTTTATAAGCGTATACGAGGCGTACATTTTCCAAAAATATTTCTTTTCGGGGCGCAAACCTTCTTTAACCGAGAGTTTAAGGCTCTTTTTTTCGATTATCGCTTTAGCCATAAACTGACTCGTAAACGTGTTGTAAAGCCCTTGAAAAGCAAACACGAACAGCAAAATAAAGAAAGGCAGAAGTATGGGCAGATTGTTGTATAAAAGCAGAATCATGCCGTAGCAGACGGCGCCGACCGTCAGGGCGTAAGCGCAGGCGAAAACGACTTCGACCGCGACGAATTTGAGTATTGCGCGAAGATTGGCGAAAAGCGTCGAAACGTAGGGCGTTTTTCTCAGACTCGACATGTGTTCGTCGAAGGTTATCATCGAAACGCAGTCGGCTATTTCGCAGAAAAATCTGTAAAGGAACACTATCAGAAACAGAAGTACCGCCGTAATCGCCAGACTGCCGTAATTTTTAGACAGAAAAGCGAGAAATTCGTTCCAGTGAGCGGTGAGTTGGCTCGTCGTATCCGTCGCCTGCGAACCCACAGACGAAAACAAAGACTTTACCGTAGCAAATACGTCCTGTATTACGGGGTACAGCGCATCGTATAAATCGCGCATTCTGACCTGCAATACAAGTATCGTAGTTACGGCGAAAATGGCGAAAACGACGAATTTATATAAAAGTGTTTTGAAATATAATCCGTAATTACGGATTACTATTCCGAATACGTTTCTTACTCTCATAATTCGCTCCGCAAAGAAAATCTATCGTCATTATATAATATTTACGGTAATAATGCAAGGGAATTGCGTTAAAAAGTATTTTTCCGCAAACTCAAACAGCAGTCCGCGAAACTCTTCGCAAACTGCTGCTTGAAAAATATATGATAAGGGGGAAAATGATGAGCAATTCCGTTTGTAAACCGAACTCATTTACAAATTCAATTTACACCCATATAATAATCCATTAAAGCACAAAAGTAAATAAAAATCAATAGCAAAATTCATTTTGTATCTTATTTTATAAATAATATAGCCTATTATATAAAATATGTAAGAAAAATGGTTTTTCGGATAGAAAAATAGCGGAAATATTCGACCGAAAGAGATTGCTTCTATTGACTTTTTTTGGGAGTAATGGTAAAATGTCTTTCGTAAGGAGAGCAAGATATGCTTAACGAAAACGTAAAAAGAAATTATGAAGAGTGGATCGAAAAGGTTGACGACGAAGACTTGAAAAAAGAACTCGAAAGCGTTTCGGACGACGAAGACGCGATAAACGAAAGATTTTATTGCGAACTCGAATTCGGAACGGGCGGTCTGCGAGGTAAACTTCGCGCCGGTACCAACGGTATGAACGTATGTACGGTGTCGAGGGCGGCTGCCGGTCTTGCCGAATATCTCAAAGAAACGGTAAAAGGCGAAAAAAGCGTCGCCGTCGCTTACGACAGTCGTAACAAGTCGCGGGAATTCGCTTTTCTTTCGGCTGCCGTTTTTTCATCCGCGGGGATAAAGACGTACGTCTTCGACGAACTCGTTCCCACCCCCGTCTTGTCGTTTGCCGTCAGATATCTGAAAACTTCGGCAGGCGTGGTCGTTACGGCGAGCCATAATCCGAAAGAATATAACGGATATAAAGTGTATAACGAAAAGGGCTGTCAGATAACCGAAGAAGCGGCTTTGGCGATAACCGAAAAGATAGAAAACGCGTCGTATTTCGGCAAGTATAAACCGAATAATTCGCTTATCAAAGTGCTTGATGATCGCGTTATGAACGCGTTTTTAAGCGAAGTCGAAAAACTTTCGCTGTTTGACGGTACGGCTTCGTTTGCGCCGAAAATCGTGTATACTCCGCTCAACGGCACGGGGTATAAACCCGTTACCGAAATACTGAAAAGAATAGGGGTAAAGGATTTGACGGTCGTTCCCGAACAGGCTTATCCCGACGGAGATTTTCCGACGTGTCCGTATCCGAACCCCGAAGAAAAAGCCGCCCTCGGACTCGCGATAGAACTCGCCGAAAAAACGAACGCCGATATGGTGCTTGCTACCGATCCCGACGCCGACCGCGTGGGCATAGCCGTCAGAAAAAAAGACGGAAGTTTCAGGCTGTTCAACGGCAACGAAACGGGCGCGATTATGGAAAACTTTATGCTTTCGGTCAAGTCGAAAAACGGCTCGATGCCGAAAAATCCCGTGATCGTAAAGACGATAGTTACGTCCGACATGGCTACGGATATAGCGAAAAAATACGGCGCGGAAGTCAAAGAAGTGCTTACGGGTTTCAAGTATATCGGCGAAACGATAGATTCGCTCGAAAACCCCGAAGATTACGTTTTAGGTATGGAAGAAAGTTACGGTTACCTCGTCGGCAGGCACGTCCGTGATAAAGATTCGGTGTCGGCGGCGATGATAATAGTCGAAGCGGCGGCTTATTACGCGTCGACGGGCAAAACGCTTATCGACGCGCTCGAAGATCTGTACGCCGAATTCGGTTATTATAAGACCGCGCTCGTGTCGAGAGTTTACCCCGGCGAAAAGGGCAAAGAAGAAATGGACGCGCTTATTTCAGGCTTGCGCGAAAAACCTTTGACCGAAATAGCGGGGATGAAGATAAACGAGTTCAAAGATTATTCGAGGGGCATAGAGAACTTACCGAAAAGCAACGTTTTGTCGTTTATCGGCGACGGGATAAAAGTAATCGTCCGTCCGAGCGGCACCGAGCCGAAAGTAAAGTATTACTTAACCGCAAAACGCCCCACCGAAAAGGAAAGCGACGAAATCGTAGAACTTCTTAAAAAGAATATATAAGCGATAAAAAATCGCCCCCCCCCCCCCGCGGGGGGCCCGCCGGCGGGCGTCGTGATG
>FR898494.1:15171-20191 GCA_000437515.1 Acidiphilium sp. CAG:727
TTATCTTATGAAACCGGTTGATATTCGGTTTTCGTTTTCGGGTAAGCAGTACTACGCTATGCGTAGCGCGTAATGCCGTAATTTATAACCGTTTTAACGCCGCAAAGTAAAAAACGCAGGCGAAAAACCGTTTTTCGTCGTTAAAATTTTGACTTTCGTCGATTTTAAGCGTATAATCTTGACGATTATTCGTCTTTAAGGAATTATATAAATGGATTTTACGGTTACACTCTACGCGGTGCTTATGATGTTTGCGGTCGGCGCCGTCGGATTTTTTATGAAAAAAGCAAATCTCGTTACGGATAACGCCCCGAAAGATTTGTCAAAAGTACTTATCTACGTCTGTCAGCCTTGCCTGCTGTGGTATTCGTTCAATAAATGCGAGTGTAAAGAAAAAAACCTTATAAATATCGGCATATCTTTTCTTGCGGTAACGGCGCTTATCTGTATCGTCATACTCTCGTTTTATCTTATTTTCAGAAAAAAGTACGATAACGTGAAGTACAGGGTCTGTACCGTCGGAGCGGGGCTTTCCAACTTTGCCTTTTTCGGGATTCCCGTTTTACAGGCGATTTTCCCCGATAAAATTTCCGACCTTATGGTAATTTCGGCGACCGCCGCGCTCGTAATGAATATTCTCGGCTGGTCGCTGTGCTGTTACGTTTTTACGGGCGATAAAAAATACGTAAGCGTAAAAAAGATTTTGCTGAATCCGTCCGTTCTGATACTCGTAATCGTCTTGCCGTTGTTTTTCTGCAATGTGCGTTTAGGCGGGGCAGGCAATAGTTTCGCCGCGCAACTCGGCAATACGGTCGAACTCGCGGGCAGGGCGTCCACGGTCGTGTTTATGCTCGTTCTCGGTATGCGACTTGCTTCGTCGGATATAAAAGAGATTTTTTGCAGCCCGCTTTTTTACGCGCTTTGCGTGTTCAAACAGATGCTTTTGCCGCTTCTGGTGTTCGGTATATTCTATTTTATTCCCGTCGCCGAAGAACTTAAGCAAACGCTTTTCGTGCTGTTTTGCTGCCCGATCGCGAGCGTAACCTTAAACTACGCCGAAATGGTCGGCAAGGGGCAGAACGACGCGGCGAATTTAGTGCTTTTATCGGTCATTTTGTCGGTCGTAACTCTGCCGGTGATGACCTTGCTTTTATAAATTTTACGCACTGCAAAAAGGGGAGGCGATTGCCTCCCCTTTTATATTCGGGTAGATGATTATACTCTTTCTACTTTGTTGCTCTTCAAACAACGAGCGCATACGTATTCAGAAGTAACTACTCCGTCGTTGACGACTCTTACCTTCTGAACGTTTGCATTGTAAGAGCGGGGAGTTTTACGGTTACTGTGGCTGACTTTGTTGCCGGACAACTTTGCTTTTCCGCAAACGCTGCAAACTCTTGACATATTGCACCTCCGATGACCTTAGTGGGTAAAAAAAACGGCAATCGCGAACGAAAACTCGGCGAGCCGCGTTTTTAGCATAGATAATATACCACAATCGTTTAAGAAAAGCAACAAAAAAAGCGTGTGAAAGAAGATTTTTTTTAGATTTTTACCAACTAAAAATCAAAACGACGAAAAATCTCTTGTAAAAAAGCAATAAATAATGTATAATCGTATAAGAAGGAGAATGCTATGGCTGTAACAACGTCTAACATATACGGTAAAATTTCCATATCCGACGAAACTATCGCCAAAGTTGCGGCGCACGCCTGTCTCGAATGCTACGGCATAGTCGAGATGGTTTCGCGTAAGTTGTCGGACAGTCTTTCGCAACTCTTCAAAAAAGATGCGGGCGGCAGAGGGGTACAGGTTACGACTTCAGGCGACCGTATTTTTATCGACGTATTCGTAATAATCAAATTCGGCGTTTCCATTTCCGCGGTGGCGGAATCTTTGAAAAGATCTGTCAAATATAAAGTAGAACAATTCACGGGCATGATCGTAGACACGGCAAACGTCAATATAATGGGTGTAAAACTCTGACCATTCACGGCGCGGTAGGCGAAAATTCGCATATCGTCGCTTTTCTTTTTCCGGAGGATTATTTTTCAAATGCAAAAACAAATAAACGGCGCGGTATTTTCGCGTATGGCGATAGGCGCGTCGAAGATGCTCGACCTTAATCGAGAACAGATAGATACGTTAAACGTTTTCCCCGTGCCCGACGGCGATACGGGGACGAATATGAGTCTTACGATGCAGTCGGCTATAAAGGAACTGCGCGCGTGCAAGAGCAACGCGCTTCCCGACCTTGCCGACGCGGTTTCAAAAGGCGCGCTTCGCGGCGCGAGGGGCAATTCGGGCGTTATAACTTCCCAGATTTTCAGGGGAATATGCTCGGTACTTAAAGACTATAACGAAGTAGACACGCGGATTTTCGCCAAGGCTCTGAAAGCGGCGACGGACGTTGCGTACAGCGCGGTTTCCAAACCCAAAGAAGGTACTATTCTTACCGTTTGCAGAATGGTTTCCGAATACGCGCAGACTGTTTGCGGCAAAAACAAAGATTTCGAAATTTTCTTTCAGGAAATCATCAATAAAGCGGACGAAGCGGTCAAACTTACGCCGACGCTTCTTCCCGTACTTAAAAAAGCGGGCGTGGTGGACTCCGGCGGAACGGGGCTTTTAACCATTTATCGCGGTATGTATAAAGGTCTTATCGGCGAAGAAATCGAAGGCGTCGCCGAAGACGTCGCCGAGATTAAAGCCGATCCGTCTATGGAACACGCCGATATACTCAACCTCGGCACGATAGAATTCGGCTATTGCACGGAATTCTTTATCATCAACTTAAAAAAGAAGACCACGCTTGCCGATATAGACAGGTTTAAGGAATATTTAATGACCATAGGCGATTGCGTGCTCGTCATAGGCGATCTCGAATTCGTAAAAGTCCACGTTCATACGAATAATCCCGACAAGGCTCTCGGTAAGGCTCTTCAACTCGGCGAAATAGACCGAATCAAAATCGAAAACATGCTCGAAGAAAACCGCGAACTTATCAAAAAGTACGAAGCGGAAAAGAAAGAAATGGGCATGCTTGCGATTTGTTCGGGTTCGGGGCTTGCCGATATATTCAAAGATCTCAATTGCGACAGGGTAATCGAGGGCGGGCAGACCATGAACCCGTCGGCGCAGGACATCGCGGACGCGATTATAAAGATTAATGCCGAAAATATATTCGTATTTCCCAATAATAAGAATATAATTCTCGCCGCCGAACAGTCGAAATCGCTCGTAGAGGGCAAGAAAATCAACGTTATACCGACGAAGAGTATTCCGCAGGGGATTTCCGCCGCGCTTGCGTTCAACCCCGAAGCGTCGGCCGACGAAAACCTTATAAATATGTTGCACGCGATAGACAACGTTACGTCCGGTCAGGTAACTTACGCGGTAAGAAGTACGAAAGTAGACGGATTTTCGCTCACGAAAGGCGACATTATCGGTCTTGACAACAAAAAAGTGCTTGCTCACGGCAAAGACGTAGCGCAGGTTACGAAAAAACTTATAGATAAACTGCGCGATTCGTCGCACAGCCTTATCAATCTGTATTACGGCGCGGACGTGACCGAAGAAACCGCAACGGCGTTGCAGGCCGATATACAGGAAGCGTATCCCGACGTCGACGTCGAACTTTTCTACGGCGGACAGGCGATTTACTATTATATAGTATCTCTCGAATAAAAACGCGCGGTTGTTTCGCAAAATAATTTCGGGTTTTTTCTATCCCGTCATTCCGTGCGAAACGAAGAATCTTCCGGAAGGGCAAAATATACGGAAATCAAATATAAGTCCGCGTTCGATAACCGAACGCGGATTGTTTTTTATAGGTGAACGATGAAACTGACGGATATAAAGGGCGTAAGCGACAAGCGCGCGGAAGATTTTAATAAACTCGGTATTTTTACGCCCGAAGATCTCGTCGGGTATTTCCCGCGGGGTTATCTCGATTTAACGCACGTTGAACCCATAGAAAAAAGTTATAATAACGACGTAATACTGACGTACGGCAGAATAGTAAGCCGTCCGTCGGTTTTTAATTCTTCGCGGAAACTCAAATGCGTAAGGATAACCGTCGAACAGGACGGAAGATTTTTCACCGCGATATGGTTTAATCAGCCTTACGTCGCGCCTAAACTACGCGTCGGAGGGGACTATCTCTTTTACGGACGTGTAAAACACGATTTCGGCGGCGTAACGATGACGAATCCGTCGTTCGAACAGGTAGAAAACAACGTAAATCTCAAAGGCATAGTGCCCGTATATCGCGTAAAAGGCGCCGTGACGCAAAAAGTTATGAGAGATTCGGTTAAAGCGAGTTTGCCAAGCGTCGTGGGCGACAGCGCGATACCCGAAGTTCTGCAGAGAAAATACGCTCTTGCGGACTTGAAGACGGCGTATAAAAACGTACACTTCCCGACGAATAAAGAGAGTTTGTCGGTCGCCTGCGAAAGGGTTGCCGTCGAAGAATATTTCGCGCTGATCTCGGCGTTCAAGATAGTTAAGGGCGACAGAAGTCAGGTAAGGGTAAATCAATACGCCTGTACCGCGGAAGATTTGCGTAAGTTTACCGGGCGGTTCGGATTCGTGTTTACCGACGGACAGAAGAAAGCCGTAAACGAGATTTTTGCCGATATGACTTCGCCGAAGTCTATGAACAGGCTGTTGCAGGGCGACGTCGGAAGCGGTAAGACGGCAGTTGCTCTTTGCGTTCTGTATATCGCCGTAAAGAGCGGTTATCAGGCGGTTATGCTTGCCCCTACCGAAATTCTCGCAAGGCAAAATTACGAAATCTGCAGGCGACTTTTTTTTGATTTCGACGTCGAATTTTTAAGCGGCTCGACCAAGGGCAAAGAAAAAACCGAAATCAAGAAAAAGATAAAAAGCGGCGAGGCGAAAATCGTGGTAGGCACGCACGCGGTCATTCAAGGCGATGTGGAATTTTATAATCTTTCGGCGTGCGTGTGCGACGAACAACACCGTTTCGGCGTGGAACAGCGCAGCGCGCTCGTTGCAA
>FR898494.1:20235-22602 GCA_000437515.1 Acidiphilium sp. CAG:727
GTAATGGTTCCGCCGCCCCTTCCGCGTACTCTTTCTCTCGTCTTCTACGGCGATCTCGACGTTACCGAAATAACCGAAAAACCCGCCGACCGCCAACCCGTGCAGACGAATATCGTACCCGAAGCGAAATACGACGGTATGCTTAAATTTTTAGAAAACACCGTAAAATCGGGCAGACAGGTATTCTGCGTTTGCCCGAAAATCGAGGGCGACGACGAAGGCACGCTTATGAGCGTTACCGACGTATTCGACGAACTCACGCAAAAACTGCCGGGCGTTAAAGTAGGACTTCTGCACGGCAAAATGAAGGACGACAAAAAATCGCAGATTATGCTCGACTTTAAGGAAAGGCGAATAGACCTGCTCGTTTCGACCACGGTTATAGAAGTCGGCATAGACGTTCCCAACGCTACCGTAATGGTCGTGTACGACGCCGAGCGTTTCGGGCTTTCGCAACTGCACCAACTCCGCGGAAGGGTAGGCAGAGGCGGCGAAAAGAGTTATTGCTTTTTGTTCAGTTCAAGCGGAGAAGAAAAGGCTATAGAGCGATTAAAAGTACTTTGTTCGAGTAACGACGGCTTTAAGATCGCCGAAAAAGATTTTGAAATGCGCGGCGGCGGCGACTTTATGGGTACTCGCCAGAGCGGTAAGACGATAGGCGATTTGGGAGGGCTCGTTTATCCTGCATCGGCTATATTTCTGGCTAAAAGAATAAGCGACGAAGCATTTGCCGCCGGCGTTGATTTGGAACGGATAAAGAAAGTTGCGCTTAAAAAATACGAAAAACTCAAAGACGTCGCGATGAATTAAAAATTTATCCGATTATTTTAATGACAAATCGTCGATTTCGGAGTATAATAAAATCAAAGGAGTAAGATTATGAAAAAATGTAAATATTGTAATTTTGAAAATACCGACGACGCCGTTTTTTGCATCAATTGCGGTAAACCCGTCGAAGACGGCGAAGAAAACGGGGGCGGCGAACAGGTAAGTGAAGATTCTTGTACGGCAGAAAAACAGACCGTTTCGGCGGAATATAAACCGTCGGACGAAAAGCGCGCGCCCGTAACCGGCGGTAATTCGATGTCGGACAAGGCTAAAAACGGTATGAAAATCGCCGGCAGCGTTTTACTTGGGCTCGGCGCGTTGCTCGCAATCGTATTCGTATTTTTTAGCGGATTGAAAATCTCGTCCAAAAACGGCAGAACGACGACATCGGCTGAGTACGACATATATTATTATATCGGCGGGCAATACTCCGATCTGGCAAAACAATTTGCGGGCAATAACGCAGACAGATATAACCCCGTGTATATTTCGGCGGTTTATCTGCGCGCTGCGTTGTCTACCGCGGCGGGTTTGATTACGCTTTTGGGTACGGTAACTTTTGCGGTATTAACGATCGTATCCGTAATAAAAGGACTGATAAAAAAATCGTATTCGGGCAACTTTTATGCGGTTCTTACGGCGTTGATTTTTATTTGCGGCAGTTATTGGTTGCTGGGGCTTAATTACTATAAGTATAAATATACCTACTCGGGCGACGTGGTAACGGGCAGAGTAAGTTTAAGCGGATCGACAAATCTCGGTCTTACGCTCGTATGCCTTTGCGTTATTGCCGGCGTAGCGCTTAAATCGGCGGCGAAAGTCAAAAATTTCGACACTCGGACGATAGTAAAATTCGCAAGCGCGGCGGCGATTACGCTATTTGCACTAATCGTCGTTATACTTTCGCCGGTCGCGCACCTGACGAGTAAAACCGACGTTCGCTCAGATTCAAACTCGCTTATCATGACTGCGATAAACAGGTTACGTGCTATAAGTCATGACGGAACTTTGACGAATAACGATTCGCTGACGTACGCCGATTCGTTTTTTACCATAGTAATTACGATTGCGATAACGGTAATCGGCGTTTTGCTGATACTTAAAACGGTTAAAAGACAAGCGAATTCGACAGCCGGCGAAATCGTTTTATGCGCAATTCTTACGGTTCTTACGTTTGCTTTGTACGTTTGTTTCAAAGTGGCAGGCAGATTAAATGACGACGAGTCCTGCGCAAGCGCCGTATTGCCGTTTTTATTGTCGATTTTAATGCTCGGCGGAGCGATATTCAGAAAAGTTTTCGACAATAAAACGAAAACTCCCGAAACTCACGCCGTCGGCGGAAACGCCGCGGTTGCCACGGAAATAAAGACGGAACCCGCGAAAGAAACGGCAGAAACAGAATCTATATCCACAATCGAATAAAGGTTTGATTTTCTGTCATTCTTCGCCAAAGACTCAGAATGACACTTATATTAAGTACGTCATTGCGTTCATAATAACGATAAATAAAAACGCCGCCCCGCTTCGGGTTATCCGAAG
>FR898494.1:22636-24966 GCA_000437515.1 Acidiphilium sp. CAG:727
ATATGAAAACGAAAATTAAAGTACGGTTATTTTTCCGTCGCCGTCCGAACGGAAAGCGACCGAATAGAACGCGGTTACGGCTTTTATTCCTTCGCCCACGTCGCTTATTGCCGCAGTTTCGCACGCGGAGTGCATCGCAAGTTGCGGCAAACCTACGTCTATACTCGTCACCGAAACCTGCGAAGAACTTATCGCGCCGAGCGTTCCGCCGCAAGGCAGATCCGAACGCATGTAAAAATCCTGATATTTAACGCCGTTCGTTTCCCATACGCCTTTAAGGATCGACGAAGAAAGCGCGTCGGTGGTGTAGTTGAAATTGGCGTGGTGTTTTACCACTATTCCTTTGCCGAGCAAAGTCTTGTTGGTCGGGTCGGAAAATTCGGGGTGGTTGGGGTGAACGGCGTGCGCGTTGTCGAACGACACCGCTATCGAATCGGCAATCGCGGCGGCGTAATCGAAGCCAAGGCTTTCCGCTATTCTCTTCGTTACCGAAAGCAAAAAGTCCGAGCCTGCGCCCTGACGAGTCTGACTTCCGACTTCTTCGTTGTCGGCTGCGTAGCACACGTTTATAGCCTTCGGCTCGGCAGAAAGCAGACCTTTAACCGAGCAAAACGCGCTGGTCAGATTGTCTATTCTCGGCGAACATATAAGTTCGTCGTTATAGCCCGCCGCAAACGGTTTTTCGGCGGAAACGACGAATAAATCGCCGTCGATTATCTTTTTGTCGCCAGCAAAGTCTTTAAGTTCTTTTTCAAGACCTTTTTCGCCCAAAGCGGAAACGAGCGGACTCATATCCGTCTGCGGATTGAGTTTTATTCCGTCGTTGGCGACGCGGTTGAAATGGATTGCAACCGACGGTATCACGAAAGTTTTTGCCGAAGTAAAAGTCTTGCTCTCGTAAGTCTTGCCGTCGGTTAAAACCACGCGCCCCGCAATCGTAACGGGTCTGTCCAAAAACGTGTAGTTAAGTCCGCCGCCGTATCTTTCGACGTTCAGTTTAACCATGTTTTCGACCGTCATCGACGGCGACGCTTTAATTTTGAAACACGGGCTGTCGGCGTGCGAAGCGACTATATTAAACGAGCGTTTTTCGCCGACCGCAAAGGCGATTAAAGCCGAGCGATTTCTCGTAACGAAGTATTTGCCGCCTTTTTTAACGCTCCATTTTTCGTTTTCTTTAAGTTCGGCAAATCCGTATTCTTTCAGAGTAAGGGTTAAGTTTTCAACGGCGTGGTAAGCCGTTTTCGATTTTTCCAGAAATTCGAATATATCGTACATAATAACGAAATTATAACCCAAACGAACGAAAATGTAAAGTATTGCGGCGGTCTTTCATAAAATAATACCATGCGCGGAATAATAACGGTAAATCTCGATACGATAAAAGCCAACGTCTTGAAGTTTAAGCGGCGACTTTCGGAAAACGCGAAAGTGGTCGGAGTGGTAAAAGCCGACGGTTACGGGCACGGCGCGAAAGAAATCGCGAATTACGTCGGCGCGATAGATTCTTTCGCCGTGGCGGGCGCGGACGAAGGCGAAGAGTTGCGTTCGGTAACCCGAAAGCCGATTATAATTCTCGGTTACGACGAAGCGGAAACGGCGGCGCGTTACGACCTTACGCCGACGGTATGGGACAAAAGTCAGATTAAAGAAATTGCGGCGGCAAGCGAAAAACTCGTCAAAAAGGCGACGGTCGCGATCGCCGTCGATACGGGTATGAATCGCATAGGCGTAAAGGGCGAACGCGAATTTGCCGAAATCGTCGAAGAAATACGCCGTTATAAAAACCTGACGATAAGCGAAATTTATTCTCATTTGCCCTGCGGCGACGATGAAGATATAAGTTTAGGTCAATTACGCGATTTCGGCGAAGTTACAAAGCGTATAAACGGAGTTGAAAAGAGTATTTCGGCGACTGCGAGAGCGACAGATAAACGTTTTAATTTTTCGGCGGTAAGGTTGGGTATAGGTATGTACGGCTACGGCGAAAATTTCGTAAAACCCGCGCTGTCGCTTTGCGGCTACGTCGTTCGGGTAAGCAAAATAAAGGCGGGCGAAAGCGTAGGATATAACGCAGGATATACAGCCCGTAAACCGACTTATATAGCAACATTATCGCTCGGTTACGCCGACGGAATAGCGAGAAAAAGTACGGGCGGAGAGGTGATTATAAACGGTAAAAAACGAAAGATGGTCGGCAACGTGTGTATGGACTATTGTTTTGCCGTCGTCGACGAAAAGACGAGGCGCGGCGACGAGGTTATTTTCATCGGCGAAAGCGGCGGCGAAAGAAAAACCGCCCAGGAGATAGCGAAAAAAGAAAAAAAGAA
>FR898494.1:24987-45869 GCA_000437515.1 Acidiphilium sp. CAG:727
GGAAAACACGATATGTTACGAGGTGCTGACGAGGCTCAAACGTATTAAAAGAAAGTACGTAAAGTCTATTTTATGAAACTCCGCTCATATATTTGACATTTATCGCGATAAGGGCTAAAATTACTGTATAATTTTAGAAACCGATTACGTTTTTTTTCGCTTTGCGTACCCCGAAAATCGGAATGAGGGCGAAAAACGATCGGTAAAAACGGAGCGATATTATGGCTGAATTTATGGGTAAATTAAGAAGGACGGATTATTGCGGAACTTTACGCGCCGATTCCGTCGGAAAAGAAGTCGTCGTTATGGGCTGGGTTCAAAGACGCAGAAATTTAGGCAGTCTTATTTTCGTCGATCTTCGCGACAGAAGCGGACTTTTACAGATAGTGTTCGACGATACGACTTCCGACGAGGTTTTCAAAAAGGCCGAAGCCATTCGCTCGGAATACGTTCTGGCGGTTAAGGGCGTAGTTCGCGAAAGACAGAGCAAAACCGATAAAATAGCGACGGGCGATATAGAAGTTCTGGCGGACGAACTCAAAATTTTATCCGAAGCCGATACCACGCCTTTCGAAATTCTGGACGATACCAACGTAAACGAAACGTTAAGACTTAAATACAGATACCTCGATCTTCGTCGTCCCACTCTTCAACATAACCTTAAAGTGCGTTACGAAGTTACGCTTGCGGCGAGAAAGTTCTTCGAAGAAAACGGCTTCATCGAAATCGAAACGCCTATGCTCGGCAAGTCCACGCCCGAAGGCGCGAGAGATTATCTCGTTCCGTCGAGAGTGCATCCCGGCGAATTTTACGCGTTGCCGCAATCTCCGCAACTCTATAAGCAACTTCTGATGATTGCGGGCTTCGACAGATATTTTCAGATCACCAAATGTTTCCGCGACGAAGATCTTCGCGCAAACCGTCAGCCCGAATTTACGCAGATCGACGTCGAGATGAGTTTCGTAGACGAAGTGGAAGACGTTATGTACCCGATAGAAGGTCTTATAAAAGGTATTTTCAGAAAGACCATAGGGCTCGACCTCGGCGAAGGGCATTTCCGCACCATGCGCTATAAAGACGCTATGGAAAACTACGGTTCGGACAAGCCCGACACCCGTTTCGGTCTTAAAATAGTAAATTGCAGCGATTTATTCGCTTCTTCGCAATTCAAAGTATTCACCGACGCTCTGGCTATAAAAATAGGACCAATTCGCGGCAGCGTGAGGGCAATAAACGCCAAAGGTTTAGCGGGCAATTTATCGCGTAAAGACCTTGACGCCTGCGTGGAATACGCAAAAACGCTCGGCGCGAAAGGGCTTTGCTGGATGACCTGGCAAAAGGGCGGCGAAATCAAATCTTCGTTCGCGAAATTTCTTACCGAAGAAGACGTTTCCAATATCAAAACGCGTATGAACTTCGAAGAGGGCGACACGCTGTTCTTCGCGGCGGATAAAGACTACGTCGTCTTCAATACGCTCGGCGGACTTCGCCTTATGCTTGCCGACAAATTCAATCTCGTAGACAAAAACTCCTACGATATTCTGTGGATAACCGAATTCCCGATGTTCGAATGGTCGGAAGAAGAAAACCGCTTCATGGCGGTACACCATCCGTTTACCGCGCCCATGAACGAAGATCTTGAACTTTGCGTAGCCTCGCCCGACAAAGCCCGCGCGAAAGCGTACGACCTCGTTATCAACGGTCAGGAGGCGGGCGGCGGTTCTATCCGTATCCACTCGAGAGAGATTCAGAAGAAGATGTTCAATATTCTCGGTTTCTCCGACGAAGACATACAGCGTAAGTTCGGTTTCTTCGTAGACGCGTTCAACTACGGCGCGCCCCCGCACGGCGGACTTGCTTTCGGGCTTGACAGGCTCGTAATGCTCCTTTGCAAAGACGACTCTATCCGCGACGTGATAGCATTCCCGAAGGTTCAGACGGCTTCGTGCTTAATGAGCGACGCTCCGTCGAAAGTCGATCAAAAGCAACTCGACGAACTTGAAATTTCGGTAAAAGAATAAGAGGTTAAACCTATGAATATAGACGATTTCAAAAAAGTAAAAATTACCGCGATGAAAAATCACGATAAAGACGCCGTTACGGCTCTCAACGCGGTTATCAACAAACTCATGCTTGCGGGCATAGAGAAAAAGGCTGCGGGCGAGGAAATGACCGACGCCGACGTAACCAAAATTTTACAAAAGACCATCAACGAACTTACGGAAGAACGCGAAGCGTTCGTGAAGGCGGGCAGGCAGGAAACGGTCGAAAGCCTTGACAGACAACTTGCTACCGTAAAAGAATACCTTCCGAAAATGCTCTCCGAAGACGAGATTAAGAAGATTATCGAAGGACTTGAAGATAAGTCAGTTCCCGCGGTAATGAAGCACTTCAAGACCGAATACGCGGGCAAAGTCGATATGAGGCTCGTCGGCGCGATATTGAAAACTCTTTGAAAATGAAGACTGTTTTCGTTACCGGCGCAAGCGGCGGCATAGGCGAAGCGATCGCGAAAAAATTTGCCGGAAACGGCTATTTCGTCGGCGTGGGGTATAATACCAACCGGGGAAAAGCCGAAAATCTCGCAAAAGAGATAGCCGGCGTTGCCGTAAAGGCGGACGTAAGCGACGAAAAAAGCGTGTCTGCGGCTATGAACGACTTTTTGCTCCGCGCGGGCAAACTTGACGTTCTGGTCAATTCGGCGGGTATCGCTCTGCCTATAAAAACCTTGCTCGATACTACCTCAAAAGAGTTCGACAAGGCGTTTTCGGTGAACGTAAAAGGCGTGTATAATTGCTGTAAAGCGGCTATCCCCGCGATGCTTGACGGCGGCGGAAGCATTATAAATATCTCGTCTATGTGGGGCGTCACGGGCGGCTCTTGCGAAGCGATTTACTCGGCGAGCAAGGCGGCGGTGATAGGCTTTACCAAGGCTCTCGCCAAGGAGTACGCGGCGGCGGGTATAACGATCAATTGCGTTGCGCCGGGGTATATCGACACCCCCATGAACGACAATCTCTCCGACGAAAACAAAAAACTCGCGATAGCGGATATCCCCGTCGGTCGAGTAGGAGAGGGTGAAGACGTTGCAAAAGCGGTTTTTTATTTAGCCGAAAACGGCGGTTTCGTTACGGGCGAAGTTTTAAGCGTCAACGGCGGCGAAGTTGTATAAATGAAAAGATTTACCGTCGTCGAACTGATTAACTCAAAGCCGTATGGTCGATATAATCCGGAAGACGAGTTCTACGAAAAGCGGGAAGGCGTTGCGAGATACCGTAATTCGCTTGACGGCTGAAAATTAAGAGTATATAATAAAATTACAAAATAAATTCTTTGGGGCGGAGTGAAATTCTCCACCGGCAGTATAGTCTGCGAAGGTCGTTGTCGACCCCGAATCGGTGAAATTCCGATACCGACGGTATAGTCCGGACGATAAAAGAGAAATATCCGCGTATTTTATGCCCCGATACCTTTTCGTGTCGGGGCTGATTTTATGCGATACTTCTCCCAAAAGGAGAAAATTATGCAAAAACGAACTTATTTCAACGCAAAAACGATAGCGACCGTAGCGATGTTTTCGGCTCTTTCTTTCGGAGTGGGGCTTCTCGAATTTCCCATATTCCCGATGACGCCCTATTTCAAACTCGATTTTTCTTTCGCGGTGCTTTTAATCGCTTCGTTTTGTTTAGGACCGATTGCGGGCGAAATCGCTTCGGCTTTATCGATAGCGTTGCACCTTTTCGTTTCGTCGTCGGGCGGGGCGGGAGAATTGAGTAATTTTATACTCGCTCAATTTTTCGTGGTATTGCCGTCGATAGCGTATAAATATCGCCGTAAATTTTCCACCGTGTCGGTAGTCATGCCGATTGCCACCGTTATAACGTCGTTGTTCGCTCTCATCAACAACCGTTTTCTGATCTTTCCTATATACATGGGCGGAGGCGCGGCAGGCGAATTTCGTAAAGTCTGGGGCTTCGCGTTGGCGTTTAATCTTATAAAGTGCGTCGCAAATACCGCCGTTACGTTGCTTTTATACAAAAGGTTGAGCGTTTTACTTCACAAATTCGTTTTCGAAGAGTATAATCGACGTATGGAATATATCACGAATTCGGCTAAAGAAACCGTAAAGTTGGCTAAAAAATACGGTAAAACCTTAAAGAGCGGCGACGTCGTTCTGCTCGACGGCGAAATGGGCGCGGGGAAAACCGTATTTGCAAAAGGCGTGGCGTTAAGTTTAGGCGTAAAGGACGAAATCACGAGTCCTACTTACGCTTATATGAACGATTACGGCGGTAAACTCTATCATTACGATTGTTATCGTCTCTCGTCGGGCGAAGACGCCGAGGCGCTCGGATTGACCGATTATTTTTACGGTAAGGGCGTTTGCCTTATCGAATGGAGCCAAAATATAGCGGACGTATTGCCCGAAAACTGCAAACGGGTTAAAATCGAGAAGATCGGCGACGAACAAAGGAGAATTACTTTTTCATGAAATACCTTGCCATAGACACGAGCGGCAAATACCTGACGGTTATTGCGTCGGGCGATAAAAAAGCGGTGAGATTCTTGCCCGATTGCGCGCTTTCTCATTCCGTCGTTTTAATGGGCGAAGTCGAAAACGCTCTTAATAAAGCGGGTATGAAAGCCGAAGACGCAGACGTTTTCGCGTGTTCGGTCGGCGCGGGTTCGTTTACCGGCATAAGAATCGGCGTTTCAACCGTAAAAGCGTTCGCCTACGCTTTAAGCAAAAAAGTTCTCGGTGTAACCACTTTCGAAGTTCTGGCGTATAGTGTATCGAAGCGGGTTAAAAAACTCGCTCTCGTGTCGACTCGCCACGGCAACTATTACGTTTGCGGCTTCGACGAAGACGGGAAAGTTATTCTGCCGCCGAAATTTATGACCGCAGGCGAAATCGAAGAAATAAAAGACGGATATACTCTTATCGCCGACGAAGACGCGGATAATCTCGGCGCGATCGTCGCCGATATGAAAGTCGGGTTTGAAAGGGCTGTCGAAGATAATCTCGACAGGGCTACTGACGACGCCGAAACTCTCGTTCCGCTTTACGTCAAAAAGAGTCAGGCGGAGGAAGAGGCGTGATTTACCGCAAGTGGGAACTTAAAGATATAGGCGAAGTGGTCGAACTCGAAAAGAAGTGTTTTTCGGACCCGTGGAACGCCGATATGGTGCTTTCATCGTTCAATCAGCCTCGGTTTATCGGCTTCGTTGCGGAAGAAAACGGCAAAGTGGCGGCGTATCTCGGCGCGACGGCGATTTTATCCGACAGCGACGTTTTACTCGTTGCCGTCGATGAAAATTACAGAAAAAAAGGCGTCGCAACCGCTCTTTTCAAGTTGCTTTTCGCGGCGTTGAAAGAAAAGGGCGCAGAAAAAGTATTTCTGGAAGTAAGGAGTAAAAACGTTCCCGCAAGGGCTTGTTATAAGTCGCTCGGATTTTCGGAAATAAGCGTTCGCGATAACTACTACGGCGACGACGACGCTATAATAATGGAGAAAGATTTATAAAAAAAATCATTGCGTCTTTAAGCGCGGAAGACGTCGGCAAAGGCAAAGTTTTGCTTATGTTGCACGGCTACGGCGCGAATAAAGAGAGTTTCGTAAGGCAAATTCGGTTCTTCTCTGCATTTTTCAGGGTGATAGCCGTAGATATGAGCGGCTTCGGAGAGAGTCCGCCGTTAAAATATCCTTATTCGGTAGGCGATTACGCCGAAGAAATAAAGAAAGTCATAGACGAAATCGGCGAACGGAAAATTTACGTTTTAGCCCACTCGTTCGGGGCGAGAGTCGCGGTAAAACTTGCCGGAAGCGACGACAGAATAGAAAAAATTATTTTTACGGGAGCGGCGGGTTTGAAGCCGCGGAGAAGTGTGCGTTATAAGGTTAAACGCGCGCTTTTTTTGTTGCTTAAAAAGTTCGTAAATAAAGAAAAACTCGTAAAGTTTTATTCCGAAGACTACCGCAATCTGTCGCCCGTTATGAAAGAGAGTTTTATAAAAATAGTGAACGAAGACTTAAAAGAGCGTTACGCCGCGATAAAAATCCCTGCGCTGCTGATTTTCGGTGATAAAGACAAAGAAACGCCGTTGTATATGGCGAGAAAAATGAATCGTCTTATTAAAAACTCGAAACTTATAGTTATAAAAAACGCGGGGCATTTTTGTTTCGTCGATAAGCCGTATTTATTCAACGGCTTCGCGCTCGAATTTTTGTTAAGGGGGAAATAAAGTGGAATATCCGTCGTTCGTTGCGGCTTTTATTTTATGCGTAATACTCTGTTATAGCGCGATTATCGGCAAATTCGCGGCGGTGTTTCAGCAATGCAATTACCGCGCGGACGAATACGCGAAGTGCTTCTTTTCGTCGCTTGCCGAAGAGTGGCAAAAACTCGTTTTTTGCTCGGCGTGCCTTTGCGTTTATTCGCTTGCCGCCGCTGCCGCCCCGAAGTTATGGATAGTCGCGGCGGTCGATCTCGCCTTTTTCGCGGGCGTTACGATAATATATCGGGCAAAGAGCAAAATACGCGTAAAGGCGAAATTCACCAAGCGGTTTACAAGAATTTTCGTCGTCGGATTTATATTTTTTTGCGCAATAAACGCGTGCGTGTTTTTTCTTGCGAAGCGCTTTGATCTGCTTGCGTACGCTCTGCCGATAACGGCGATTTCGGTTACGGTTATTCCGCTTTCGCTTATCTTCGGCGCTGCGATTAATTATCCTTACGACCGAATAAAGTACTTGCTTACGATACGCAAGGCAAAAAAGAAACTTTCGGAAAATAAAAATCTCAAAGTGATTTTCGTTACGGGCAGTTTCGGTAAAACGACTACCAAACGCTATCTGTACGAACTTCTGAAAGGCGATTATAAAACGGTTGCAACGCCGAAATCCTTCAATACGCCGATAGGAATTTGTCTGTCGGTAAAAGATATAAACGCGGATACGCAGATTTTTATAGCCGAAGCGGGCGCAAGGCGCGCGGGCGATATAAAAACGCTCTGCCAAATAGTTCGGCCCGATATTTCCGTGGTAACGGGCATCGCGCCTCAACATATAGAAACTTTTAAGTCGATTGAAAATATTATCGCCGAAAAAGAAGAGGCGGTAAAAAATTTGAAAGTCGGAGGGTTCGCGGTTATATCGGGCGAAACGGTCGGCGGAAAAACTATATACGAAAGGGCGAAATGCGATAAAATTTCGGTCGGAAGCGGAGAAACGGCTGACGTGAAATTTCGTAACGTGAAATTTTCGGCTTACGGCTCGTCGTTCGATATAATGTGCGGGGAAAAAACTCTTGAAATAACCGCTCCGTTCGTCGGATTGCATAACGTGGTCGATTTTACTCTCGCCGCCGCGGTTGCGATAAAACTCGGCGTACGGGCAGAAAAAATCGAGAACGTCGCAAAAACGCTCACTCCGCCTAAGCATAGATTTTCGGTATCGGTTTCGGGTAACGGAGTAACGATAATCGACGACGGCTACAACGCGAATATAGAAGGAATAAAGAGCGGGGCGGAAAGTCTGAAATATTTCGGCGGCAAGAAATTTGCGGTGTTTTCGGGCATTGTCGAGGGCGGAGCGAAGAGTTACGAACTTAACTCGGAAGCGGGCAGAGTTTTAAGGGAAAATTGCGACAGGCTGATCGCCGTAGGTCGGCTTGCCGACGAAATTTTATCCGATGCGCAAGGCGAAAGGGTCGAAGATTTAGACGGCGCGAAAGAGATATTGAAAAAAGAAGTCCGCCGCGGCGACACGGTTGCCTTTTTCAGCGACCTTCCCGATCGCTATTAGGTATTACCGCAGTCGCCCGGTCGCTTTACCCGACGCGAAGATCGTATTTTTAATAATAAAAAATATAAAAGGAGAAATATATGAAAAACGTACTCGTATTTTTCGGCGGAAAGTCCTGCGAACACGACGTGTCCGTGCTTACGGGCGTGATGACCGCAAATTGCCTTGACGGCGAAGGGTATAATTCCGTACCCGTATACGTGGGTAAAAACGGTAAGTGGTACGGCGGCGAAGAACTTAAAAATCTCGGCGTATACGACGGAAAACGCACGTTTCGCGAAGTTACTTTGCTGCCGTCGGATAACTTCTTGTACGAGATTAAAAAGGGTAAACTCAAAAAACGCGAAAAGATAGATTGCGCGATAAATTGCATGCACGGTCTTAACGGCGAAGACGGCTCGCTTGCGGGGGCGTTAAAACTCGCTTCCGTTCCGCTCGCTTCGCCCGATATATTTTCGTCGGCGGTTTCCATGGATAAATATTTCACCAAAATCGCCCTCGCCGGGATACGCGCGCCTTACGTTCCGTACGTAAAACTCAATCGCGAAAACTATTATAAAAACAAAGCCTTTGCGAAAAAACTCGTCGCAAGGCTCGGCTCGCCTATTATTATAAAGCCCGCAAATCTCGGCAGCAGCATAGGCATAACGGTTGTAAAAACCGACGATAAATTCGAAGAAGCCGTCGAACTCGCGTTTCGCTACGATGATAAAGTCGTCGCGGAAAAGGCGTTGACGGATTTCAGAGAAATAAATTGCGCGTGTTATAAACTCGGCAACCGATATATCGTTTCGCCGTGCGAAGAACCCGTTACGAAACACGACGTTCTTACTTTCGACGAAAAATACGTTACGCCCGCCGAAAAGAAATTCCCCGCCGAAATCGATAAAAAGTTGTCGGATAAAATCCGCGATTTAACCGCATACGTGTATCGCAAACTCGAATTTTCGGGCATTATACGAATAGATTTTCTGCTTGACGGCAACGACGTGTACGTAAACGAAATCAATTCCGTGCCGGGGTCGCTCGCGTATTATCTGTTTGTGGAAAACACAGACGAATTCGGCAAAATATTGCACGACCTGGTCGAAAACGCGATAAAAAAACACGAAGACTACGAAAACAACGTATTCACTTACGACGGCGGCGCGCTCTCTTTCGACAATCTTAAAAAATAAAATGCGGGGCGAGAAATTTTTCTTGCCCCGCTGTAAACCGTCGTTACGAGAGTATGCGCTCCCGGTGTGGCGATCTCGAAGATTGGAGTTTATCTGCCATACAAGCCGCTCCGACCTTTATTGCGGGAATTCTTCACTTCGTTCAGAATGACGTTTGTCATGTTGAGCGTAAGCGAAACATCGCCCGGAAGGGCAAAACCTGTTAAAACGGTTATATCGCTCGCAAGGCACGTAAAATGCCGACGGTTCATATAATGTAGCGGGGTACTAAAGATGAACGGTATTTTCTGGCAGGCAACTTTAGGAATATTTTTTATATTCGCAATGACTTCGCTCGGAAGCGCGGTCGCCTTGTTTTTGGGTGACCGCCCGATAAGTAAAGGTTTTTCTTTTATCGGCGGATTATCCGCGGGGATAATGCTCGCTTCGGCGGTCTGGTCGCTTATTCTTCCTGCGCTCGGCGACGGTGAAAACCTGCTCGAAGTAGTTATCGGGTTCGGAGTGGGGCTGACGGTGTTTTCTTTGCTCGGAATTTTTCTGCGCGAAGACGAAAAGGCAGGGTATAAACGACTTTTTATCGCGATAACGGCGCATAACGTTCCCGAAGGTCTTTCTGTAGGTTTTGCTTACGGAGCGGCGGCTACGGGGGCGGTTACTCCGGCGGCTGCGCTCGGACTTGCGATAGGCATAGGCGTGCAGAACTTCCCCGAAGGGGCGGCTGTCGCCATGCCGGCAAGAAAAATCTATTCTCGTAAAAAATCGCTTTTGCTCGGCGTTTTAAGCGGAGCGGTTGAGCCTTTAGCCGGGTATATCGGATACTTCGTTTCGACGAGCGCGGTATTTATAATGCCGTCGCTGATGTCCTTTGCCGCGGCGGCGATGATTTTTACCGTATTTTCCGAACTATGCAAAGATATATCCGAAAAACCTTTATCGGGCGCAATCGGCGCGGGAGCGGGTTTTCTTATTATGATGCTTTTGGACGTTTTACTCGGCTGACGTTCGACGTAACGTCAGCAGGTTTTGCATGGCGCGACGAAAACAAGTTTCCAAAATAGCGGTTTTCCGCGTGTCGTATATCGATAATTTATCGAAAATTCTTAAATAGCGTATAAAAACCGCCTTCGATGTCAATCGTTATAGCGATAAAAATCATCGGAGGTTATTTTAATGAATCCTTTTAAGGAAAAAGCGCCTAAAAAGCCGCAATTCGAAACCTGGGATAAACTCTATCCCAAATCGTATAATAAACGCGAAGTAGATCCGTACACCAAAACGCGTATCATATTGATGAACGGTACGGAATTCGAAGCGAATTGGTTCTGTCATCAATTCGACCGTCACGTCAAAAATAACGACTTGCGGCGGGCGTTGGCGCTTAACCGCATGCAGGAAAAACGCCAGCAACAGAAAATTTCAATGCTCAAACCCGTAGACGAAACCGTACTCGAACACACTATCGGCTACGAACAATTAGCCGTCGATCTTACGGCGGAACTTGCCGGAAAAGAAAAGGACTTCAACGTCAAAAAAGCCCTTGATTTCGCCTTATTGGAAGACTTCGACCACTTGTACCGTTACGCAAACAAACTCGAAGCCGAGCAAGGCGTGCTTGCTGAAAGGCTCGTCGGCAAGTATACGGAAATCATGCCGGGCAGACCTACGATAGCCCACCACCGCTACCCGACGGACAACGTCAGAAAACCCGTAAACAATAAAAAAGCGGACAAGCAGACTATTCTCGCAACCATGATAATCACCGCAGCCGAACAGCAGACGATGAACTATTATATGAACGTAGCGAATTTCGGCAACGACGATTTGTCGCGAAGACTTTACGAAGAAATCGCGCTCGTAGAAGAAGAACACGTTACGCAATACGAGTCGTTAATAGACCCGAAGGGCAGTTGGCTCGAAATGCTTTTGTGGCACGAATATTGCGAGTGTTATCTGTATTGGTCGTGTTATCAGACCGAAACCGACGAATACGTCAGGGGTATATGGGAAGAGAATTTCGGGCAGGAAGTTTCGCACCTGCACGCGGCGTGCGATTTACTAAAAACTTACGGCAAAAAAGACCCCGCCGAAGTCATTCCCGACGGTAAATTCCCCGAGCCGCTTTCTCTGCACGAAAACGTGGACTACGTGAGAGAGATTCTTGCGACCACGGCGCAATACACGTCGGTCGGCGAAGGTTACGAGGACGTAAAGAATCTGCCGAAGACCGCAAACTTCTTCAAGTACGGTCAGACTATCACTCCCGACGCGGAAATGCTTCCGTCGCATAACGTTATATGTAAGCATATAACCGAAAAGGGCAAAGATTATCGGTACGAAGTGGCAAAATCGCCGATAGAAGCCCTGCGAGCGAGAACGGAAGACAACATTACGGTAGGGATCGTTCCGAAAGCAGCCGAAAGCAGCGGTTTCAAGAAAAACCCGCCCGATAAAAAGAAAAAATAATCGCAATATAATTATTACGCCCGGGGCGAGAAATTTCTCGCCCCGGGCGTAGTTTAACGATCGATTATAAGGTTAAAAATCCGCCGATAAAGGCGTTGGGGAACACGAATTGTTTTTCGCCTGCGTCAAATCTGACGCGAAAATATTTTTTCGCGTTGTCAATCCACGTTATTACCCCGTTGCCGAATTTTTTGTGCGTTACCGTAACGCCTACGCCTACTTTCGTAAGCAGTTCTTTAATCGCTTTTTCGGCGGAATCTTTTTCGCGGGCGGGCTCGGCAATGGTCGTTGCGATTTCTGCGTTTGCCGCCGCTTTTTCTTCCGTGTTTCCGCCGTCGCGGTATTTTTCGGGGATAAGAATATTTTCAAAGTCGGTCATAGTAGCCTGTTGCTTGCTGTATAATGCCTCGTATTCTTCGCGGCGGAGTACCGTATCCCAACCGCCGATTGCTTCGCCCTCGTGTTTGTCGATGCCCGTATACGATAAACTCGAATTCTCGTATTTTCTGAACCCGAAAATGCCTTGGTTCATCTTTTCGGAATCGAAAAGTCCTATCGAACACAGCGCGTCGAAATCTTTTACCGTAAGCCCTGTAACTTTTTGGAAAAGTTCGGGCTCGATTTGCGTAATGACGTCCTTTATCGTTTGTTCGCGATAATCGGTGAGATACATAAAAGCAGGAATTCGCGCTGCAAGTTTCAAAAGGTTTTCCTGCACTTGTTTACGTAAAGATTTTACATTCTTTTCGTCCTCGGTAAGTTCTTTCTTCTCGGCAGGCGTTAAGTCGTCGCCTTTCTCTTTTTTGAGTTTTTTAACCTTTTCGGAGCGGTTTATAATCGTCTGAATCTCGGCGTTTAGCGAACGGAAACCTTCGATACGCATAAGCGCGTCCAAAGCGTCCTGATTGTTCTGCAATTTTTTGAGAGTGTCGTTGTCAACGTGCACCAAAAGGGCGGTTTGCCAACGCTTTGCAAGCAAGGTTGCCGACGTACCCGCGTAGGTAATATCCAGAATGTCCTGCGCGTCGATACGATTCATTGACGAGCCGTCAAACGCAAGTACGGGCAAGAAAGAAATGAAATCTCTCACTTTTTGTTCAGGGCTTGTTTCGTCAACTTTCAATCTGCACGAATAGTCGGAAATCTGATGCAGGGCGCGTTCTAACGCAAAGTCGAAAATATAACATTCCTGCTTTATAATTTCTTTGTCGCCGTGGTCGTTCGCGATTTCCCAAGGCGATTGCGCTCTGAAAGCAGTCTGGAAATACGTTTCGGGTGATTTTAAGTTGCGAAGCATAAACACGCCTGCCCACGGTCTTACGGTAACGCCGGTATTGAGTTTTCCGCACGATAAGGTGATAGTTTTCGTTTCAAGCGGATCGCCCATTGCCGCTAAAACGGGTTTGAGAGCGTCCAGGCCGATGCCGACTTTTGTTCCCGCGCACACGATAATTTTGTAGTCGTCGAAAAAGGCGTTTTGCTTTTGACGCAATAAATTGTACATTGCATAGCAACTTGCGACGTTCGGCAAATACCAAAAAGTGTGCGATAGAACGTTTAACAGGGTAGTATCCGAAAACGGCATAGGCGGGCGTTCCGCGCCGAGTTTCAAGCCGTCCACGGGCATATAGTTGCCCTGAATCATTTTAACCCACTTTTGCACGTCTTCTTCGTACACGAACCTTGACGTTTCGATTTTTCCTTTTTCAAGCGGTTGCGCCTTAAAAAATTCGTTTATATCGAATTCGTCAAAGCCTTCGTTTATCGCAACGTTCGCCGTAATCGAATCGGGAACTTTATACGTAAGCATAACCATTTTCGGGAGCGACGCGTAAGGGTTTTCGCCACGCGATTTATCCCAGTTTTCTTTTGCTGCCTGTTCGTCGGAATACGTCCAGTTAAAAACCTGATCTTCCAGAAATTCACCGGAATTAAGCGCGCGGAAGGGCGTGCCGGATAAATACAGATAATGCGCCGACGTGATAGGCAAAAACGTTTCGTTTATAGCGTTGCCCGCTTCTTCCTTTTGGTATTTTTCAAGGTCGAAATCGTCGTTTTCTTCGTCGAATTTTTCAAACAGGTTTTTCGCGTTTTCGCGCCACGCGCCGTAGTGGTATTCGTCGAATACGATAATATCCCAATTCGTGGTGTGTATAAACTCGTTTTTCGCCTTTATGCCGCCTGCTTCGTTCGTGCCGAGCAAGTCTTGAAACGAACCGAAAACGACGATAGGATTCGTTTTATCGCAAGCGTCGAATTGTTCGTCTAACTTTTTAGCGTCGAACTTTGCCTCTTTGTTACTCACGAATTGCCAGCCCTTGAAATCAACGTGGTGAGTCAGGTCTTCTTGCCAAGCGGATTCAACGGCGGGCTTGAAGGTGAGTACGAGAATTTTTTTGAACCCCATCGCTTTGCATAATTCGTACGTCGCAAAAGTTTTGCCGAAACGCATTTTAGCATTCCATAAAAACTTCGGCGGACGCGTCGGGTCGTCAATTGTCGATTGTTCGAAATACGATTTTGTCATATTGACGGCTTGTTGCTGCTCGTCGCGCATAGAAAAATTCCACGTGCGATTGCCTTCAAACCGTGTTTCGGTGCGGACTTCTTCGATTGCCGTCAAAGCGTCCGAAAGCGTGCATTTGAACCACTCGTTTTTATCCGCGCCCGCGTTAAGCCTGCTAAATCCTTTGCGAATAAGCAAACGATGAACGTCTTTGTCCGTAAAACACGTTCCGTCGGAACGCATTGCCGATTCTTTGAACAGGATTTTGAAATTTATCGCCGCCGTATGCAGTTGTTCGCGGATACGCGTTTCGGTATCTTTTCTGTCCGTATAGCCGATTTTGATATATCCGTCGTGGTCTTTCAAGTCGGGCAAAACGTAGCCGTAAATTGTCGGCACGACTGCAGGGCGATTATGTAAAATTTCTGAAAGACTGATATTATTCGCCATTATTATTCACCGCCGATTTCGCTTATTTTGGATTTGATTAAACCCCATTCGTCATCGTTTATATTCCATAGTTTCCTTAAATAGTCATCGGAATACATTTGAGTATAATTTCCCAATTCGGGTATGAAACAAAAATTTTTTCTCGTAATATTTTGTGATACAACGGTTTGTAACAATAAAAATCTGACTGTTTTAGTCAAGATATATGACTTAAAATATAAAGTTTCCTGCTCGCTGTCGAATGCGCCTGCAATAAGCCATGATTCGGAACATATTTCGCCGGGTTTTGCGATTCTTGTATTTCCGTCATAGTAGAAGCCTACAGGCTTTGAAAAGTCTGTTTGCCCTGCAATCGGTGCTTTCGGCACGAGAAATTTCCACTTGCCGATAACGTTCAATACGTCTTTTACATCATTTTTATCAACGTATTTCAATCCGATTCTTTGAGTGAAATAGCAAGGAATACCGCTATCTGTCGGTTGATAAGTTGTAGGAATACCGAACGGTAATCTTATTGAAACTCTTTCGTTTAAGAATTGTTTATATTTAGGCATGATTTTTTCAACGATGCCTATGGAAATATTAGAACGGATAAAAGTATCGAATTGATTAAGGTATCTGTAACTTTCGGAATATTCGTTGTTGACATAATTTCTGACTTTACAAATTCCTTTATTATCCTTATCCCAAAGAAAATAACAGGCTCCGCCGGCTAAATCTACGCCCGGGAAAACATCTTTGAAATTTTCATAATCGCATAATACCCTAATGCTGGTATCGTTTAACATATCGATCCTAAATGAATCCAACCCCTTTCCGCCTGAAAACCATCTTGAAGGAATAATCATAGTGATATATCGGGGACGAAGTTTTTTTGCCATTTCAATAAAATGTTGGTAAATAGGTTTTGCGCTCATTCCGTTTGCGCTTCCGCCGTCGGATAATTGATAAGGGGGATTTGATATAATTACGTCGAATTTCATATTAAAAATTTTCTCCGGGTTTTCTGTGTGTATAAATTCGTAAGCGTGAGTTTCTTTGTCGCCGCCACGGTCGTAAGATTTGTTTGCACCACAAAACTTACATTTGTCGCCTATCCAAGTATGTTTTATGCGGCGAAAGCGTATATTGCCTTCGGCGGTGTCGAAATGAGAAATCGAATATTCGCCGTTTGGATATTTTGAGCAATATAAACTTCGGCGGGATAACAAACTCGTGAGTTCCGTTATCGCTATCCCGTAAAGTTGTTTATGGAATACGTGGTCTATTCTCTTCTGCAAATCGGGTATCTTATCGGCTAACCCCACGAGCAATCGCTTGGCTATTTCGCGTAAAAACACGCCCGTTTTACATGCAGGGTCCAAAAAGGTGGAGTTCGGATCGGAAAACAATTCCTGCGGCAGTAAATCGAGCATTTGGTTTACCACGTCGGGCGGGGTAAAAACTTCGTCGTTAGATAAATTTGCCAAACACGACAAAACGTCGGGCGTGTGCAAAGTCTTGTTTTTGTAGATTTTATCGAAAAAAGTTTCAGCCATTTTCCTGTACCTTCCTGTAATGCGCGGGCGGATATTCGCATATCGGCTCTGCCATATATTCTTTTGTTACGGGGTTGATCGATATAAACTGCCGAATTTCTTCGGGTATATCGAATAAAGACGGTTGCCCGCTTTGGGGCTTATCGTTCGCTTTAAGCATTACGTCAAGACGAAAATCTCGGCGTTTCAACTTCGTTCCGAGCATTAAACTCCATTCGGGAAAAATAATCGGCGTATCTGTGTCTTCTTGATTTTCGTCCACGCACATAAGCGTCAAAGCGTTGCCGCATAAAACGTTTTTGGACAGGATATATTTCACGGCTTCGCGCGCTTCGTCGTTCGTTGATTTTTTACAAACCGATTTATAATCTTTATCCCATAGCGTAAAAAGCCGTGTTCGGCATTCCGCCACGTTGTCGGCTAAAATATCCACGCCGTAAACGCTCGTTACCGCCAAAACGGAATAGCGCTCGTAATCGTAAGGGTTAGACTTGTAGAGTTTTTTAACGGTGGCAAGTTTGCGGGTTAAAATTTCGGCTAAAAAATTGCCGTCGCCGCACGCGGGCTCTAAAAATCGGCTGTCTATCCGGTCGCATTCCTGAGTAACCAGATCGCACATGGCTTTTACTTCGCGTTCGTTTGTAAAAACTTCGCCGTGCTCTGCAACTCTCTTTTTCGATTTTATCTGTGTTTTCATACGTTTCGTTAAAGTTCCGTTTACACTATAGTTTAATTCATTATATCACTATAGTGAAAATTAATCAATACTATAGAGAAAGAAATTTTATCAAAAATAGAGTAAAATGACACTATAGTGTAAATAATGAGGGACGTATGGACAGGGTAGCGATAGGAAAAAAGATTAAACTTTTGAGAGAAAAGAGAAATATTACTCAAAACAAGTTGGCGACCGAAGCGGGAATTTCGGCAAGTTACGTCGCTTCTTTAGAAAAAGGCGAAAAATGCCCGACGGTCGAAACGCTTGACAATATTTGTTACGCGTTGAATATCTCTCTCGTCGAATTTCTGTCGGACGGCGAAAACGGTTACGATAAAATTTCTTTGCTTACGGACAGGCAAAAGCGCCTGCTGAACGAATTTTTAGACAGCATATAAAACGCTGCCCGGCGGAAAGAAAGATCTTTCCGCCGGGCAGAATATTTTACGGCGATTTTTTTCGTGAAAACACTTGAAAATACGCAAAATTTATAGTATACTGTCTTTGAAAAACGAAAAGTCGCCGAAAAGCGCGACGGATACGGAGATTTTATGAACGCACAATTACTCGACAAACTTAAAAACGTGCCTAACGAATACAAGAGTATTCCGTTCTGGTCGTGGAACAATCACTTAGACGAAAAATATCTCGTAAAACAGATAAGAGATATGAAAGCCGCGGATATCGGCGGTTTTATAATGCACGCGAGAACGGGGCTTAAAGACGAATACTTAGGCGAAAAGTGGTTTTCGTGCATAGAGGCGTGTCTTAAAGAGGCTAAAAGGCTTAAAATGGACGCGTGGGTGTACGACGAAAACGGCTGGCCGAGCGGTTTCGTGGGCGGCAAATTGCTCGAAAACGAAGCCTACCGCGCGAGATTTTTAGAACTTAAACGGGGTGATTTCGACACTTCCGCTTTTTGCGTTTACGTTGCGGACGAAAACGGTTATAAACGCGTAACCGAGCCTCAGAAGGGCGTTACGGTTTACGAAAATATATACCTTCGCGTAAGCCCGGCAAACACGGATATACTCAACCCCGACGTTACGGACGCTTTCATAAGAGAAACTCACGAAAAATATTACGCCAGATTCAAAGAATATTTCGGTAAAGAACTCGTCGGATTTTTCACGGACGAACCCCAATATTACCGCTACGCCACGCCTTATACCGCGGGTGTGGGCAAGGTTTTCGAAGATAACGGCGAAGACGTCCGCGACGGTCTTATATGGCTCTTTAAGTCGGACGAAAGGGGATATGCGTTCCGCGAAAAATACTACGCCGAACTCAACCGTTTATACGTAACCAACTTTTACAAAAAACTCTACGACTGGTGCGAAGCGCACGGCTGCAAACTTACCGGGCATTCGGTCGAAGAGAGTTCGCTCGGCATGCAGATGTGGGGCGGAGCGGAAGTTACCACGACTTACGAATACGAACATATCCCCGCAATAGACGATCTTGGCAGAAAATGTACCGACGAACTCGCTCCTAAGCAGGTTTCGAGTGCGTGCAGCCAACTCGGCAAGAAGCACATTTTAACCGAAACTTTCGGCTGTTCCGGCAACGACGTAACGCCTTACGAACTTAAAAGCGTGGGCGATATGCAATACTTTCTGGGTGTAAACAAGATGTGTCAGCATCTTTATCCGTACACGCTCGCGCGCGGCGGAAAGACCGATCACCCTCCCGTGTTCTCCCGACACGGAAACTGGTACGACGGCTTTAAGACTTTCAACGAATATTTCAATCGCCTCGGCTATATAATCGCCAACACGCGCGAAAACGCAGACGTGGCGATTATTCACCCGATACGCGATATATGGCTCGATTATATACGCGAAATCGACCATGCAAGCGTTAAAGATACGGAAGAACGTTTCGCGGCTTTAATGGGCGATTTACGCAAAAAAGGCGTTACGTATCAATTTATCGACGAAACTCTGCTCAAAAAATACGGTCGCAACGAAGCCGACGGTTTAAGGGTAGGCGAAAGACTTTATAAAACCGTACTTATGCCCGAAATGAAAACTATTTCGGCGAATACGCTCGACGTTTTGCAGAACTTCAAAGGCGAACTCTGCGTTCTGGGCTGTCCGGAATATATCGACGGCGTGAAAGCGGAAGTAAAACTTAAAGGCAATCTTACTTACGACGAACTCACCGCAAAAGCCGCAATTAAGTATAATTGCGAAGACGCAAGATCGTTTATGACTTCCCGTTCGGGCGAGCCGGGCGACTTTATATTCGTAAAGAACCTTTCTTACGACAAGCCGAGCAAAGTTAAATTTTCAGGCGTTGCCGAAAACTATAAATTGCTCGATCTTGAATTTCTGACGGAAAAGAACGTAACCGACGAGTTTGAATTAAGGGCGGGCGAGGGCGTCGTTCTTATAAAAGACGAGGCGGCGAAACCGTCGCAGACGAAATTCGTCATAGCGGATTGTACGTCTGATTTCGGCGTAAAAAGCGTAACCGATAACTATCTCGTAATGGACTATTGCCGGATCGCGAAAGGTGACGGCAAATTCGGTAATATCCGTCCTATATACGGACATATCGAAGAACTGTTACGCGAAGATTATAAGGGCGAAATAAGCGTAAAGCAAACTTTCAGACTCAACGAAAAACTTCCGCTCACCTTCGTAATGGAAAAAGCCGACCTCAAAAAGATCGTCTTAAACGGCAAACCGATTACCCTTAAAAACGGCGACTTCGACGTGTACTTTGTCGAGGCGGACGTTACGGACGAATCGGTTAAGGGCGAAAACGAAATTATATATACGTTTGATTTTTATCAGCACGACGGAGTGCGTTTCGCGCTCTTCGATCCGCTTGCTACCGAGAGTTTAAGAAACTGTCTGTATTACGACACTACTATCGAAACGTCTTACTTAAAGGGCGAATTCGTGGTTGAAAAAGACGGGAGTCTGTCGCCGAAGAAGAACCTTCCGCCGCTTACCGATAAACTTTCCGACAACGGTTATCCCTTCTTCAAAGGGCAGGTGGTTTATAAAGGTAAAATCACGAAACCCGAAAGCGGCAGGGCGATTCTTGCGCTCGGCGGCAGGTTTATGACTGCGAAAATCAAGACGAAAAAAGGCGAAGTCGATTTCGTACTCGACAATCGCGGCGATATAACGGATATATTATGCGGCGGCGAAAACGAAGTCGAAATAACGATCAATTCGAGTTTAAGAAACCTCTTCGGACCGCACCATTTCAAGCCCAAAGCGGAGCCGCTTGCCGTAGGTCCGTCGGACTTCGAGTTCCGCGGCGATTGGGCAGACGGTAAAACCCCCGAAAAATATACCGACGAATACAACTGCGTTCCGTTCGGTATTTCTTCCGTAACCCTCGTCAACGAAAAGTAACGAAACGTCATCGACGCGATGACAAAAAGCGGGGAGGCAATAAGGTTGCCTCCCCGCAATTTATAATAGTTAATACTTTTCGCAGTCGCGCAGGAATCTGTAATAACAGTCTTCGCACGGTTTTTTCTTCGGTTTCGGTTTTTCGCACGGGCGGCAAGGTCTGCCGCACGGGCATGGAATGCCTATCGGGCGCATAGGTATAAATTCGCAGGGAGGTTTCGGGTCGCAACGCAAACACTTTGCGGCTATCGCTCCTACTATTACGCCTATTATTATTCCGTCGTAAGTTTTCATAAGTAACCCTCCTTAGCAGCAATTACTGTGGCTATGAGTTATTACATTATACGCCTGCGAACGAAATTAAGTGCAAAAAAACACCGCTTTTCAAAAGGCGGTGTTTTTAAGTTTTGTCAATAAATTAGTTCTTGTTGAAAACCGCGCTTACGATAGAAGCAACGCCCGAAAGAAGAGCCATAACTCCGTAAAGAACGGAACCTGCCATCGACTTTACGGCGTATGCCGATTTCGCTTCGTTGCCGAGAAGTTTGGTCGTTTCGGAACCCGGCGGGCGCGGCGCTGTTTTTTATCTGTTTTTGATGAAATCGAAAAATTTGTCGGGGTAGAAGTTAAGTACGAGTTCGTTCGGGAATTCCGTCGCCGACAATACCTTATATATATTGTCAAACTCGCCGATATGCTCTTTTCCGTGGCTGTCGCTGCCCAAAGTGACGAATACTCCTTTGCGTTTGCAAAGCAGAAGCATTTCGGTAAGCCCTTCGATATTGCGTTTGCGGTATCCGTTTTCGGCTAAAACCACCGCGGGTATTTTTTGCGCGAGCGCGGAAATTTT
>FR898494.1:45923-46823 GCA_000437515.1 Acidiphilium sp. CAG:727
AGTTTATATCGAAAGTCGGGTCGTCGGGGTGTCCGATAATGTGCGCCATTCCGCTTTTCATCGCGTTTATGAGCGCGTTCGTGTTTATCTCTTCGTTTTTCGGCTTAAAACAGTCTTTATGCAGAGATACTATCCTATGGCAAAGGTGTTTGCAGTCGGATTTTTCGAGGTCGACTTTGCCGTCTTCGTTCAGGACGTTAAGTTCGACGCCGTAAAGCATATTCACGCCGAACAATTTTTTGTCGGCGTACAGGCAAGACGTGAAATAACTTCTGCCGCAAGACCCCGGCATTGCGGGGGCGTGTTCGGTTATACCCAGGTATTCTATACCCCTTTTCGCGGCTTCACGCGCCATGTCCGTAACGGTGTCGCGGGTGTGGTGTCCGCTCGAAAGAGAGTGTGTATGTAAGTCCATAACGCTTTTCATACCCGAATTATAGCACGTTTTTATGCGAAAAACAACAAAAATAACATATTTACCGAAAAAATACTTTGAAAACAACAAGAAACAACATAAATTTAATAAATTTTTTAATTTTTTTGTTGTTTTGTGTTGACATTGCATTAAAAGTGTTGTATAATTCAAGTATGGAATACGACGAGAAGATTTTTCCTTCAAAAGAAAAACTGCGCATTGTACAGGAACTCGTTCCCGGTAAGCAAATCACGCTTGCGCACGTCATAGCGAATCCCGACCCGATAATGTATCGCAAACTCGGATTGAACCCTGCGGTAGACTATTCTAAAAACGCGATAGGCATCGTCTGTATGACCCCCGCCGAAAGCGCGATAGTTACCGCCGATATAGCCATAAAGGCGAGCGGGGTAGAGATAGGCTTCGTAGACAGGTTCAGCGGAACGCTTATTCTGCTCGGCACGGTGTCGGAAGTATCCACTTCG
>FR898494.1:46948-49260 GCA_000437515.1 Acidiphilium sp. CAG:727
CCCTTCCGGGAGATTCTTCGCAAGTTTGCTCAGAATGACGGTTTATTGAAGCGGCGGCGGGTTGGGTTATATATCGAATTATATATAATGAAAAAGAAGATTATGTTTATGGGCAGAAGCGGCGCGGGGAAAACCACTCTGACGCAGGCTCTGTACGGCGAAGACATAGAGTACCACAAAACTCAATACGTCAATTACAGCGAGTATATAATCGACCCTCCGGGGGAATATATAGAGGACAAGCAATTCGGCTTTGCGCTTGCGCTGTATTCTTACGAGGTAGACGTAATAGGTTTTATACTCGCGGCAAACGAACCGTTCTCTCTTTATTCGCCCGCCACCACGGCGACCGCGACGAGAGAAGTCATAGGTATAGTAACGCAGATAAATCATCCGGACGCGGACAGGAATCTCGCCAAAGAATGGTTAGAGATTGCGGGTTGCGAAAAAGTCTTTTTCGTAGACTCGGTAACGCGCGAAGGGTTAGACGAGTTGATAGATTATCTCGGCTGGAACGAATAAACGTTTTGACCTCTTCCGGCGGCTACGCCGCCACCTTCCCCGATAGGGAAGGCAAGGATATTTGTCATGTTGAGCGTAAGCGAAACATCGCCTGGAAAGGCAAAACCTGCGGACTCGATATTTGAGTAATAGTTACTCCGCGGTGAACCACCCTTCCGGGAGATTCTTCGACAGAGCCTCAGAATGACACCTTTAACTCGGCATTGACGCAATGACGGAGAGTAAAAGCAAATAAAAAATATAAAAAACGAAAAAATATAATCGAGAGATTATTAAGGAGATAAATATGGTAAACGAATTCGAAATCAAAAAACAAATTTGCGAAATCGGCAAGAGAATTTACGGTCAGGGCATGGTTGCCGCCAACGACGGTAACATTTCCGTAAAACTTAACGACCACGAATTCCTCTGCACCCCCACGGGCGTATCGAAGGGTTTCATGACCCCCGAATACATCTGCAAAGTCGACGAGAACGGTAAAGTCCTTCAGGCAAACCCCGGTTTCAAACCCTCGTCCGAAATCAAGATGCACATGAGAGTTTATAAAGAAAGACCCGACGTAAAATCGGTAGTTCACGCTCACCCCATTTACGCTACGTCCTTCGCGATCGCGGGTATTCCTTTGACTCAACCCATAATGCCCGAAGCGGTTATCGCGCTCGGCTGCGTTCCCATCGCGGAATACGGCACTCCGTCGACCGAAGAAATTCCCGACGCGGTTTCCAAATATTTGCAATATTTCGACGCCGTTCTTCTTGCCAACCACGGCGCGCTCACTTATTCCGATTCGCTTCTCAACGCGTATCACAAAATGGAATCCGTCGAGTTCTACGCGAAACTTCTCTTTAACTCCCGTCTTCTCGGCGGTCCGAAGGAACTTTCCAAAGAGCAGGTTGCAAGACTTTACGAAATCCGCCGTCAGTTCGGATTGAAGGGTAAACACCCCGCCAACATTTGTCTTAACAACAAGAAGGGCGAATTCAGTTGCCACAACTGCGAATCCTGCTCCTGCGGAACTTCGGAAAACGCTAACGAAACGGACGCCGACCTCGTAGCGGAAATCACCAAAAAAGTTTTGGCTCAACTCGGCAAGTAATTCCGTGAAGGAGGAATTATGAAGATTAACGAAAACGACGTATCGGCTATCGTAAGGCAGGTCGTCGCAAAACTCAACCTGACCGAACCGCAAAGTCAGAACGGCTTGTTCGACGATATGAACGACGCTATCGCCGCGGCGAAAAAAGCGCAGCAGATCGTAAAGAAAATGCCGCTCGACGCGCGTGAAAAGGTTATCGCCAATATCCGTAAAAAGACTATCGAAAACGCCGAAATTCTCGCGCGTATGGGCGTAGAAGAAACGGGTATGGGTAACGTCGGTCACAAGATATTGAAACACAAACTCACGGCGGAGATGACTCCCGGAACGGAAGACATCACGACGACGGCGTGGTCGGGGGATAAAGGGCTTACTCTTATAGAAATGGGTCCGTTCGGCGTTATCGGCGCGATAACCCCCTGTACCAACCCCAGCGAAACGATTATCTGCAACACGATAGGAATGTTCGCGGCGGGCAATACCGTAGTATTCAATCCGCATCCGGCGGCTATCAAAACTTCTAACTACGCCGTCGATATGATCAATAAAGCGTCGGTAGAGGCGGGCGGTCCCGCTAATATCTGCTGTTCGCTCTATCATCCGACTCTTGATTCGAGCAACGTAATGATGCACCATAAAGATATAGCGTTATTGGTTGCTACGGGCGGTCCCGGCGTAGTTACGGCGGTGCTTT
>FR898494.1:49284-55137 GCA_000437515.1 Acidiphilium sp. CAG:727
GGGTAAACGCGGAATCGGCGCGGGCGCGGGCAATCCCCCGGCTCTCGTAGACGAAACGGCGGACGTAAGAAAAGCGGCGGAAGACATCGTAAACGGTTGTACGTTCGATAATAACCTTCCGTGCATAGCCGAAAAAGAAATCGTCGCCGTAGACGATATATGCGACGATCTTATGCGTTACATGGTCGAAGAACAGGGTTGTTACCTTGCTTCCAAAGAAGTACAGGATAAACTTATCGCCACGGTGCTTACCCCCAAGGGGCTTAACAGAAAGTGCGTCGGCAGAAGCGCGAAAGCGTTGCTTGCCATGGTAGGCGTAGACGTTCCCGATTCGATTCGTTGTATTACTTTCGAAGGCGAAAAGGAGCATCCGCTTATTGCTACCGAACTTATGATGCCTATTCTCGGCGTAGTAAGAGCCAAAGATTTCGACGACGCGGTCGAAAAAGCGGTATGGCTCGAACACGGTAACAGACACAGCGCGCACATTCACTCCAAAAACGTAGACCATATCACGACTTACGCGAAAGCGATCGATACGGCGATACTCGTCAAAAACGGTCCCTCGTACGCCGCGCTCGGTTTCGGCGGCGAAGGTTATTGTACCTTTACTATCGCGAGCCGCACGGGCGAAGGCTTAACCGCCGCGCACACTTTCACCAAATCCCGCAGATGCGTAATGGTCGAAAGCCTTTGCATAAGGTAACTTATAAAGGAGATTAAAATGGATACCAACAATATCGAAGAAATCGTAAGAAAGATTTTAAGCGACATGGGCGGCAAATCTTCGGTTTCGGCTCCGCGTTCGGCGGGTGCGATTCCCGAAAAAGCGAGAGTCGCCATGCTCGTGGAAAAAGAGAGATTCGAACTTCAGGAATATAAGATTCCCGAACTCGGCGACGACGACATTCTCGTAAAGGTAGAAGGTTGCGGCGTATGCGGCACCGACGCTCACGAATTCAAGAGAGATCCGTTCGGACTTATCCCCGTAGTACTCGGACACGAAGGGACGGGCGAAATCGTCAAGATGGGCAAGAACGTCAGAAAAGACAGCGCGGGTAAGGATCTTAAGATCGGCGATAAAGTCGTTACGTGCATGATTTTTGCCGACGACCCCGATATAACGATGTTCGACCTTAATAAACAAAACGTAGGCAAAGCCGACGTATACGGTTTGATTAAGCCTATCGGCGACGATTATTTTACCGGCTGGTTTGCCGATTACATAGTTATAAAAGGCGGATCCACCGTATTCAACGTAAGCGATCTCGATCTCGATTCGAGAGTATTGATCGAACCTTGCGCGGTACTCGTGCACGCCGTAGAAAGAGCGAAAACGACGGGTATTCTTCGTTTCAATTCGAGGGTAGTCGTTCAGGGTTGCGGACCGATAGGTCTTATCTGTATCGCGGTACTTCGTACTATGGGTATAGAGAATATAGTTGCCGTAGACGGTAACGAAAATCGTCTTGCTTTCGCTAAACGCATGGGCGCCGATAAGTCGGTGGATTTCAGAAATTACAAAGGGGCGGAAGCGCTCGGAAACGCCGTAAAAGAAACTTTCGGCGGACACTTCGCGGATTTTGCCTTCCAATGCACGGGTAACCCGATCGCTCACGCCAACATCTATAAGATGATAAGAAACGGCGGCGGTCTTTGCGAACTCGGTTTCTTTATTAACGGCGGCGACGCTACCATTAACCCCCACTTCGACCTTTGCTCGAAAGAAATCACGCTCGTCGGAAGTTGGGTTTACACTCTTCGCGATTACGCGACCACGTTCGATTTCCTGAAGAGGGCGCAGGCGATAGGTCTTCCGATGAAAGACCTTATCACGCATCGTTTCCCGCTTGAAGAAATCAACGAAGCGTTAAAGACCAACTTGTCTATGCAGGGTCTTAAAATCGCGGTCATCAATAAGTAAACGGAGCGTTAAATTATGGCAAACGCTGTTGGCATACTCGAAGTGTTCGGCTTAACGACGGCTTTCGTCGCGGCGGACGCGGCTTGCAAGGCCGCGGACGTAACGCTTGAAAATTTCGACAAAAACAAACCGGCAAACGCGGATAAACTCCCCGTACCGTTGCTCGTTACGATCAAGATACGAGGCGACGTGTCGGCGGTGGAAGCGGGGCTTAAAGCGGCGAGAGAAGTTGCGGAAAGTCTTACGGGCGTAGTTGCCGAACATATCATTCCGAATCCGGCGGAGGACACCGAAAAGATGCTCAAACTCTCCGGAATGGACAAAAGATAAAAATAAAAAATAAAAAAAATTATAAAAACGAATCGGAGGATTTTTATTATGGCACTCGAAGCATTAGGTATGGTAGAAACCAGAGGTCTTACGGCTGCGATCGAAGCGGCGGATTCTATGGTTAAGGCTGCTAACGTAGTTTTAATCGGAACCGAAAAGATCGGTAGCGGACTCGTAACCGTTATGGTAAGAGGCGACGTAGGCGCGGTTAAGGCTGCGGTAGAAGCAGGTTCCGCTAACGCCGCAAGACTCGGCGAACTCGTTGCGACCCACGTTATTCCCAGACCCCACAGCGACGTCGAGAAGATTTTACCTTCTTTCAATAAGTAATTATAAAAACGGACGCAGATTATGGGAAATTCACTCGGCTTTTTTGAAATATCCGGCGTAGTCGCCGCGGTCAACGCTCTCGACCTTATGGTAAAGGCGGCGGACGTGGAGTTCGTTACCTGGGAGAAGAAACTCGGCGGAAGACTCGTAACCGTGATCATACGCGGCGAAGTTTCCGCGGTTAGGGCGGCTATCGATGCGGCGGATAAAAACGGCATTAAAAAACCCGTCGGTAAAGCCGTGATAGCAAACCCGCACGAAGAAGTGTGGAGAATCGTAAACAAATCGAGAGATAGGTTTTTACGATCGAGAGCGGCGCTCGAAGAAGATACCAAGCCGCAAAAAAACGAAAATAACGAAAGTTATATAAAAGAAATCTAATTATCGGAGGATAAAAGAAATGGCACTCGAAGCATTGGGTATGGTAGAAACCAGAGGTCTTACGGCTGCGATATTAATCCGTAAACGCCGTTTTAAGGGGAAATTCAACACCCCCTTATTGTGGCATACCCGCAAAACCGGTAAATTGAAGGAATTTTCTATGGAATACAGCGAAATAGAAAAAATTACGCGACTCGTTGCGGAAGCAATAGCATCGCAGTCGCCCGCCGAAGTAACCACGGGCTTTCAGGTTCCCGTCGGAGTATCGGCACGCCACGTACACTTGACGCAGGCAGACGTAGAAACTCTGTTCGGCAAAGGGTATCAATTGACGAAAAAGAAAGAACTTATGGGAGGGCAGTTCGCTTCCAACGAACTCGTTACGATCGTCGGGCTTAAACTCCGCGCTATCGAAAACGTAAGAATTTTAGGTCCCGTAAGAAAGGCGTCGCAAGTCGAAGTTTCGGCAACCGACGCGGTTAAACTCGGCATAAAAGTTCCCGTGAGGGACTCAGGAGATATTAAGGGTTCCGCTCCTATCGCATTGGTCGGTCCTTGCGGCGCAATCTATCTTAAAGAGGGTTGCATAGTCGCAAAACGCCATATACATATGTCACCCGACGACGCGAGAAGGGCGAACGTAAAGGACGGAGATATCGTATCCGTCAAAGTGGATAACGAGAGAGCGACTACGTTCAACAACGTTACTATAAGGGTCGATCCTTCGTTTACGCTCGAAATGCACATCGACACCGACGAGGCAAACGCCGCAAGGATTTCGACGGGCATGAAAGCGACAATCGTAAATAACTGAAAGGCGGTTTACTTATGCTTATAGGCAAAGTCGTCGGGTCTGTCGTTTCGACGAGAAAATGCGACAATCTCGTAGGCAATAAATTCATGATAGTGGAGCCTATCCCCAGCCTTAAAATCGATAACCGTATAGTTGCGGTCGATAAGGTCGGCGCGGGTATAGGCGAACTCGTACTCGTTGCGCAAGGCAGCGCGGCGAGAATCGGTTGCGGGGACGATCGCGCGCCTATCGACGCGGCGATAGTCGGTATCATTGACGACGGACAGGGATTATAATTATAATTTTTTTACAGCAATATGAACTTGACCGAACTCGGACAACTTTATAGAGAAGCGGGCATAGTCGGTGCAGGCGGCGCGGGCTTTCCTACTTACGCCAAACTTACGGACAAGGCGGATACGATACTTCTGAATTGCGCCGAATGCGAGCCTCTTTTAAGGCTTCACAGGCAACTTCTGAAATTTCACGCCGAAGAGATTATCGAGGCGTTCGATCTGACGCGTAAGACCATGGGCGCAAAACAAGGAATAGTCTGCATAAAATCGCACTATAAGGGCGCAATTGCGGCGGTTACCGCGCTATTACCCGAATACCCGTCGTTAAAAATACACCTTCTTCCCGTGGTATATCCCGCAGGCGACGAAGTGGTGATGATTTACGACGCTACGGGCAGAGTGGTACGCCCCGGCGGGCTTCCGATAGAACAGGGAGTAGCCGTTTTCAACGTCGAAACCATGTATAACGCTTATCACGCGCTCAAAGGCGAGGCGGTCACGAGTAAACTCGTTACCGTGGCGGGCGAAGTCGAAACTCCGAAGACGGTAAGAGTACCGCTCGGCGCGAAACTTTCCGAAGTCGTCGCGCTTGCTGGCAAAGAAACGATAGAAAACGGCGTTTATTGGGTAGGCGGCCCCATGATGGGCAGAATCGCGAACAAGTCGGAAACGGTTACCAAAACCACCAACTCGATATTCGTTTTACCCGAAAACAACCGTGTGGTAGATAAATTCAGAAGCGACTGGAAGATAGAAAAGGCAAGGGCGGCAGCGAGTTGCTGTCAATGCAGAATGTGTACCGACCTCTGCCCCAGATTTAATTTAGGACACCCGATCGAACCTCATAAGATTATGCACGCTGCGGCTTGCAACGATTTTCAGGACGTATCGGCGTTTCTGAACACCTTCTACTGTTCGGGCTGCGGAGTTTGCGAAAACTTCTCCTGTCCGCAAGGATTGTCGCCGAGAAAACTCGTGCTTCAGGTCAAGGGCGGACTTCGCGCGGCAGGCGTAAAACCTCCGAAAGACGTAAAAGTCAACCCCGTCAATCCCGCAAGAGAGTACAGAAAAGTTCCGCTTGAAAGGTTGGTCGCAAGGCTCGGGGTTAAAAAGTATCAGGTAGACGCTCCTTTAAGCAACGAACTCGTCGGTAGTTTCGACGAAGTAAAGGAAAATCTTTCTCAACATATAGGCGTGCCCGCAAAGGCGGTTGTAAAAACGGGCGACAGAGTCGAAAGAGGTCAACTCATCGCGAAAGCGGCAGACGGTCTTTCGGTGAATATACACGCGTCCTTAACGGGAATAGTAACCCGCGCGGACGAAAAATCAATTACGATAGTAAAGGCGTAAACGTATGAGCAGAGCAATAGGCATGATTGAATACAGAACGGTTTCCGCAGGTATTACGGCAACCGATCTCATGGTGAAAACCGCAGACGTAGACATAATCGAAGCGCAGACGGTATGCCCGGGTAAATACATAGCGATAATTACGGGTGAGTTAAGCGCGGTTCGCGCCGCCGTAGATACCGCAAGGGCCGCTTACGAGGAAGCGCATATCGACAGTTTCGTACTCGGCAACCCCGACGAAACTATTTTCCCTGCGATTATGGGTACGACGACAGTTTCTCAAAACGACGTCAACTCGCTCGGTATAATCGAAACGTTCGACGCTTCGCAGATAATCGTCGCAGCCGATAACGCGGTTAAAACCGCCGAAGTAAGTCTTATAGAAATCAGACTCGCAAGAGGTATGTGCGGTAAATCTTACGCGATAATGACGGGCGAAGGAGCCGCCG
>FR898494.1:55196-57341 GCA_000437515.1 Acidiphilium sp. CAG:727
GTCGTGTCCGAATCGGGGATGTTCCTCGACAGTTCGGTTATCGCGCGTCCCGACAAGAAACTTATAGAAAAGATATTGTAATAATCGCGGCAAGTCGTAAAATCGCAGGCGTTTCGTTTACGGTTTATAAGGCTTGCCTTTTTTAATAAAATTCGTGGGGAAGTAAATGCTCGCAGTTGAAAGAAAAAACAGTATACTCGGTTTATTGCAGTCGGACGGAAGAGTAGTAGTATCGGAACTCGCCGAAAAATTCGACGTTTCCGAAGAAACCATCCGACGCGATCTCGAAAAACTCGAACGCGACGGACTCGTGCAAAAATCCTACGGCGGCGCGGTTCTTAACGAAAACGCTCAAAGCGATATGCCGCTTGCCGTAAGAAAACGTACCAACGTAATCGGCAAGCAGAAAATCGCCGAACTCGTTTCGAGATACGTACCCGATAATTCGTCGATAATGCTTGACAGTTCGTCTACCGCGCTCTTTATCGCAAAACGCATAAAAGACCGCAAAAACATGGTAGTGATAACCAACTCGCTCGAAATTCTCGTCGAACTTAAAGACAGAAAAGAATGGAAAATCTTTTCGAGCGGCGGACAACTCGGCGAAGACTCGCTCGCGCTAGTGGGCAGTCAGGCAGACAAGATGATTTCGAGTTTTCACGTCGATTCGGCGATAATATCCTGTAAGGGTTTTGATATAAACAAGGGCTTTACCGATTCCAACGATATGCACGCTTCGACCAAGCGCACCATGCTCGAAAATTGCGAAAAACGCGTTTTGGCGGTGGATAGTTCAAAATTCAATCGCATCGCCTTTAACGTAGTAGGTACTTTGTCGGATATAGACGTACTCGTAACGGACTTAAAGCCGGCAGACGACTGGCTCGAAAAATTCAGACAATACGGCGTGAAATGCCTGTATCCGGAGGAATGACGAATGACGAAAGTAATAAGTTTTGCAAATAATAAGGGCGGCAGCGGTAAGTCTACCACGTGTTCGAGCGTGGGTTACGCTCTTTCCCGGCAGAGTAAAAAAGTTCTGCTTATCGACGGCGATATGCAGATGAACCTTACGTTGTCGTACTTCCCCGAAGAAAAGGCTCTCGAAATAGCCAAAAGCGGCAAGAATCTCTACGAAGCGATAAAAGAGCAAAAACCGCTCGGAGAATACGTTATGAAAACGGCGTATGAAAATATCGACGTGGTGCCGTCGTCCACGCTTATGAGCGGTATCGAATACGAACTCTTTTCAAAGTGGCAAAGGGAGTTTATTCTTAAAAAACTCTTAAAGGAAATCGTCGAAAGCGGAGTTTACGATTTCGTGCTTATCGACGCTCCCCCGACGCTCGGTTGCTGGGTAATGAATATACTCATTGCGAGCGATTACGTAATTCTGCCCGTCGAAGCCAGCCCTTGGGGATTGTTCGGTTTGGCTAACATGTTAGACTTCATCGCGCAGGTCAAAGAAATGTCGTCTAAACCCGACGTTTTAGGCGTGGCGATAACCAAGGCGGACGCCCGTAAAAACTACCTTAAACAGACGGTAGAATCGCTCAGGTCGGCTGAAGGAATAAACGTATTCGAAAGCGTTATTCACCTCGACAGCGCGATAGAGTGGGCGCAGGACAACTCCCGTCCCGTAGGCGAATATAAAAAATCTACCCGCGCGGCGAAAGAATACGAGGCGCTGACCGCCGAAATTCTCTCTCGAATAGGTAAATAATCAAAATTATAAATATAAGGAGTAAAAATCATGGCAGTAGGACTCGAAAGCGTAAAAAGGGCGACCTCTAAAACCAAAACGGCGGCAGTTAAACCGCTCGTCGTAAACGACGTGGTAGACGTACCCGTTTCGGAACTTGCTTTTAAGGAAGTAAAAGGTTGCTCGGCTATCAAAAAATCGGTTAAAGACCTCGGCGTTATTTTGCCGATAGTAGTCGTAAAGACCGACAAAGGACTTAAAGTCGTAGACGGAGCGAAAAGGCTCACCGCGCTTAAAGCGGCGGGTGCGACGACCGTCAAAGCGGTTATCGTAAACGGCGACGAAAAGAAGATCTCGGCGGCGTTAAAGGCTACCGACGAATGCGCGGTAAAGTGCGATTTGCCGTGCGATAAGGCGGTTAAGACCGAAAAGAAAGACGACCT
>FR898495.1:0-5356 GCA_000437515.1 Acidiphilium sp. CAG:727
AGTTGCTCTTGCGTCAGGTTCGTAGTGATTATCGTAGGGAATTCGTTAGCCGCCCTTCGGTTTATAATCATAAGCAAATATTCTTCGGTTACGTTTTTATATACGGGTTCGCTTCCTAAATCGTCGATTACGAGTAAATCGCAATCGCATAAAAGTTGCGCGTACAATTCTTTTTCGCCTATCGGGGCAGTGTGATATTTAAGTAAAACCGAATTGAGTTCGTAAGCGGATAAAAAGAGCGTGTTGAATCCAAGTTCGTCAACCGCGGAGCATATACATCCCGCCATAAAACTTTTGCCCGTTCCGACGTTGCCCGGAATCACGATGGTTTTTGGGCGTTGCCCGAAATCACGATGTTTTTTGAGTGTATAGTAAATTTTTGCGAATATTGCTTGATTTTTGTATAAAACTTTTCTAAATCGTTCCTGTCCGTATATTTTACGTCGGCGAAAGTCGGCAAAGTTTTTTCGGATATTCCGAGTTCTTCTTCGGCGACTTCTTTAATCGTGTTTTTATAACAAACGCAAATTTTCCCGGATTTATCGAATCCCGTATCTTTACAGATTTTACAAGAGTAGGCGGGCATAAGCATGGATTTCGTTATGCCGTGCCTTGCTGCGATTTTGCATAGGTCGGCTTGTGCTTCCGCTAATTTTTTTTCGTTTTTTTCGATTTCTTCGAGGTCGCCTGCGTATTTTGCTTTCGATAACGAAAATTTTATACCGTTGCGTAAATTCAGCGCGTTTACGTAACTTTCGTCGTTAAACAGTTGTTGTCTGTAATATTCGGATTTTGCGTTTGCCGCTTTTTTCCGTTCCGCATATTTGAGCGCGATTTCTTTCTTAAGTCGATTGTCCATATTGGTATGCAGTATTAAAACTCTATATCGTCTATATTATCTATCAGTCCGTCAAGTTCGGCTTGAGTGTATACTTTCGATTTGAAAGATTGATTCGATTTGGTTTTACCGCCACATGCGCCGATTATTTTATCCGGGGATAAGATTCCGTCTGCTTTCCACCCCGATAATACTGCGTTCATATAAGAAACGGGATTATTTTTCCCGTTAGCCGCTTTTGCGGCGCATAAAATCATTTCGTCGGTGAAATTCCAGCTTCGCCAAACCTTTAAGTTCTCTCTGTCCCAGTCGGTAGGTTTTCGGTTAAGTCCGCAAGACGACAACAATTCTTTTATAAAAGTGTCGTTCACTCCTATCGTCTTCATATAGTCGGCGATAGAATTTATGGTGACCAAGCCGTTTTTATACATTTTTTCGACCACGTCGTTCATTTCTTCGAGAGTCCGTTTGTTTTTCCTGAAACAGTAATCGGCGATGAACGTAAGCGAATCTTCGTCGTAGCCTTTATTTAGCCACGGGGTTACGTAGTTATCTACCACGGGGTCGATAACTTCGACGTAAACGGATAACGCTTTGTCGATTTTATACGCAAGTTCGACGGCAGCGGCGCGTTCCTTGTAGTACGCTTTTATCTCATCCGACGAGAATTTTTTATTCGAGAATAAAAGTGTAAGTTCGCGGTCGAGTTTTTTGGTATTTTTAGCCTTTATTTTTTTTGCCACGAAAATTATCGATTCGGCGTCGAAAGCATAATCTTCCATCCATTTTTTTACCAGATTTACGTCTTCGATATCCGGTTTACCGTTTGGAATAATTGCTTTCAGAATATCGCCGGACGCACCGGAGCGGGATGCGTAATCCGATAGTTCTTTTTCGATTTTCGTGACCGTGGTTATACCTTTCGCGGCGAAGTCTTCGGCAACTTTCAATATGTATCTGAAACCTATAGAAGTTCCTTTGAGATCGACGCAGTATCTTACTATCATAAGCATTGCTTCGGGTTTAATCGAATATTCTTCCATCAGTTGGAAATATGCCGAATATTCGTTTGTGGTGATCATTCTGTCCGGAATCAGTACCTGCAGCGATTTATTGAATTCGGTATACTTTTCAAGATTGTATTTTTTAGGTCTGGCGGAGGAAATAGGCAAATATCTGACGAGAAACGGGTCTTCGGAAATTACGCTTATAATTCCGAGTTCGTCCCAGAACTTAAAACAGTCGATTACGTCTTTCGCTTCCATTTTAAGTTCGGCAGAAAATTTTTCCAAAGTACATTTTTCATCTTCGAGTTTACAGACGAACAAACCGTAAAGGTAGACCTTTACGGCGTCGCCGTTCGCCTCGGGTAAAAATTTCGACAAAAATTTATTGTCTACGACTGTTTCCGAGCCGTTTAACATCTCTTGTGAAAATCCGCAAAAAGCCATGATTATAACTCCGTTAGCGTAATATACCACAAACCCGAAAAAATGGCAAGTTTTTTGGAAAAGTTTTTTCGGCGACACAAAATATTGTGCAGAATATCGTTTGAAACGACTAATTTGTCAATTTTGCGAAAATGTGCTTGAAAAATATAAAAAAATTTCTAAAAAAGCCAAATATTCCTCGCAAAATTTTAAGAAATAGTGTATAATGTCGGTATAGTTATAAGTGTAAGTAGATTTAAGCGTTAAGTCTACGTTTACGGAGAGAAATGAATTTTAAGAATAGTCTGTTAACTCCCATATCCCTCTGGGGCGATTTTGACGATTCGTTGCCGCTTAAAAGTACGACAGTGAGTAAAATCAAGGTCGACGGCGCGGTTATATCCGAAGTTTATTTTTCAGGCAGAGCCGTGGGCAACGAACGCGTAAGAATTTTCGGTTACTATTCCGTTCCCGACGACGTTAGCCCGAAAGGCGCGATTCTCTATATACCGAACGACGATGAAAAAATCGGTTCGGATACTTTCAAGGAATTTTTAAGCGTCGGATACGCCGTTCTTGCGATTGACGTCTACGGGAAACGCGAAGGCTCTGTAAACCATACGGAATATCCTACGGCGGTATATTACGCCAACGCAGTCAGCGCGGGCAGACGTAAAGATTTCGTCGACGAAAGCGCAAAAGAAACCTGTTGGTACGAATGGGTGGCGGTCGGAAGATACGCGGTGAAGTATCTTAAAGAAATCGGTTTCGATTCGATATGCCTTGCCGGTAATAAAATCGGCGCTAACGTGGGTTGGCAAATCGCTGCTTTCGACAAAACGGTCACCTGCTTTATAGCCATGTTCGGAGCGGGGTGGACGGCGTATAAAAACGTATGTAAATTCGACGAAAATGCGAAAGAGCCTATCGAGGCGGACGATTCGTCGCGTAAATACGTCGCGGCGGTAGACGCCCACGCTTATGCTCCGTACGTAAGATGTCCGATACTTTATCTTACTTCGACGAACAGTACTTTTTTTGATTTCGACAGGGCGGGCGACACTCTTTCGAGAGTAAACGACGGCGTACCTTGTTTTACTTCTTATTCGGTAGGGTATGACTCCCACCTGGACGTAAATGCAAAGATCGACGCGCTTGCGTTTTTGGAGTCTTATATCGGCAACGAATCTCAGATCAATCTTAAACGCGTGAATCTGGCATGTAAGCAAGAAGGAAACAAACTTCGCTTTGAAGCGGATTTCGATAATCTTAAAGCGAAAAGCGTCTGCGTTTACGTCAACGAAGGCGTAAAATATGCGTCAAAAAGAGATTGGGCGAGATACGAAGCGTCTATGGACGAAAGCGGAAAATATTCCGTTTTATACGCTATCGAGGGTAAAGGTCTCGTTTTTGCTTTTTGTTCGGTCGAATTCGCCGACGGTACGGTTTTCTGTTCTAAAGAAATCTTTAAGAAAGTCGAAAAAACGAGTGATAAAAAATTGTCGTCTAAGTTGGTATATTCGAGTAAAAAGGGCTTGAACGGACTTACTTTCATAGACGACGAATCTTCGGTTTCGATTTTTGCGGATAAAACCATCGAAGAAATAGACGGACCCGACGGAATAGTAGGGGCGTACTCTCAAAGCGGACTTTTAAGTTTTAAGTTCAGTGATCCGGATTTTTCGTTGACCGACGCTTCGATTCTGAAATTCGACGCTTTCGTAAACGAATATTGTCCGCTCACGTTGACTCTCTACGAAGACGACGGCGAAATTAAAAAATATTCTTTTACGCAAGAACTGAAATCCGAAAATATCTGGCAAAATATTCTGGTTAAAATTTCCGATTTCAAATCCGACGTGGGTTTCGTCGTCAAAAACTACGATAAAGTTTTTGCGTTGTCCATAAAATCGGATGCGAAATTCGTTATAAACAACGTCCTGATTATCTGAGGTAAGGTTATTTTAAGTAAAGACAATCTTTTGCCGCGCGGCGAAGAAAAGAAAAACAGAATATCCGTAATCGACGTTATTCTCATATTACTTATAGTCGTATTAACCGCGACGACTTTAATAAAGACCTATTGGCTTTCTCCCGTTCTGGTCGACGGCGGTTCGATGACCGATACGATACAGAACGGCGACTGGCTTTTAATGGATAAAAAGAAAACCCCCGCGTACGGCGATATAATAGTAATCAAAATAGACCAAAACACAAATTACATCAAAAGGGCAATTGCGTTTGAAGGGGATAGCATAAAGACGATTGACGGAGAACTTTATCGCAAAAAGAAAGGCGAAACCGAATACGTCAGGTTAAGCGAACCCTACGTAGGCGATAAAAAGACATACGGGGCAGAGAATACGGATATACCGGAAACGACTGTCGCAAAGGGCGAGATATATTTTCTCGGCGATAATCGGACGGGGTCGACGGACAGCAGAAAAATCGGAACGCGACATCTTACCGACGTGATAGGCGTTATTCCCGACTGGTCGTTAAAGTATCGGCATAACTATGCCTGGTACTATAAATTTTTATCGTCGGTAAACGGTTTACGACACGAAAAAACACACGGAGAAACAGTCAATGGATAAAATTATAATTACTTCAGACAGCACCTGCGATTTACCGGTTGACATATTGCGCGAATACGACGTGCGGATTTGTCCGATATCCATACTTCTCGGCAACGAAGAAAAGTTTGATACCGTAGACGTTACGTCGGCCGACGTTCTGGATTTTGTTAATAAGACGGGTATTTTACCGAAAACGTCCGCCGTTTCAGCCGACAGATACGCAGAGTTTTTCAAAAAGTACGTGGACGACGGATATAAAGTGATTCATTTTTGCATTTCGTCGAAAGCGTCTTCCTGTTACGAACACGCCGAGGCTGCTTCGAAAGATTTCGAAGGCGTCTACGTCATCGACAGTTATTCTCTTTCATCCGGGCAAGGACTGCAGATATTGAAAACCGCCGATATGATAAAATCCGGTATGCCGATAGAAGAAATAGTCGCAAAGGCAAAAAGGCTGAACGAAAAAGTGCAGACGTCTTTCGTGGTGGACAAACTCGACTTTTTGCATA
>FR898495.1:5364-11832 GCA_000437515.1 Acidiphilium sp. CAG:727
CTCGACTTTTTGCATAAAGGCGGAAGATGCTCGTCGGTTGCGGTAGTCGCCTCGAAGATAATGAAAATTCACCCGTCGATTTCAATAGTGGACGGGGCGTTGCAGGTCAAGAAAAAGTACGTTGGGGCTCTTAAACGTTCGCTTGCGCAATATATCGACGATCTTGCGGTCGAATATAAAAATTACGACGACACGAGAGCCATGCTTATTCACAGTCCTTCGGATGCGGAGTTGGTAGAGTATACGAGATCTCTTATCGAAAGCAAATTTAATTTCAGAACGATAATCGATTCCACGGCCGGCAGTACCGTTACGAGCCATTGCGGATATAATACGATTGGCTTGATGTTTTGTTTACCGGATTAAAATGCGGGGAAGAAAATTATGATACATTTATATAACGACGGCGATTACGCCGCCGCAAAAGCGAGAAAGAATAAACTACTTGCGATATATTTTGTTGTTTTCGGGGTATTGTTTGCCGTTTGTCTTGCGCTGTTTATTTGTTTTTTACAGTTGCCTTATCAATATACCGAATCGCTCGTAAATCAAAAAAACGCGTATCTTGTTTCCGTATGCGCCGTTTCGGTTTCCTGCGTTATATTTTCGGTGGTTTATCTCGGAATACCGTATAAAAGGGCGAAATATTATTTCAGATTCCTGGACGATACGAAAACGGGAGATAAGCAAATCAGCGTAAGTACGTTCGTTAAAAACGACGAGGGAATAACCGAAGTCGGTTACGTCGATTACCGTACGATGATCGTTCTCGAATGGTCTGATAAAACGCAGGAATATATGCGCCGCCACGTTCTGGTAGACAAAGAAAAGCAAATGCCGAATTTCAAAAACGGCGATATAATCAAATACGTAACGCACGCGAACTGTCTTTTATCTTACGGATTAAAAAGCGAAGAAGACGTGTTCGACGAAATAAATTAAAGGAGATACTAAAATGTCATTAAACAGAAACGACGTTCCGTCGCATCTTAAGTGGAATCTGTCCGAAATCGTAGACGGTGAAAAAGGTTTTACCGTTATAGAAAGCGAAATTTTAAGTAAACTCGATTTTTCAAAATTCGAAGGTAAACTTGCGGATGAAAACGTTTTACTCGAATGTCTTCGCTATATGGACGACTTAGAAATAAAACTCGAAATACTCGGCGTTTACGCAATGATGTACCGTGACGTAGATACGAGAAATTCCGATGCGAACGCGCTTAATTCGAGAGTCGATAATCTGTTCGTTAAATATTCTTCCGCGGTTTCGTTCGTTACGCCCGAAATTACGGCTCTTCCGGAGGAAAAATTAAAAGCGATAATCGCAGACGAAAGATTTAAGGATTACGATTATCAACTTGAACAAATGCTAAAATCGAAGCCGCACGTTCTTTCGAGAGATTGCGAAAATATACTTTCGCTCGGCGGGCAGGTGTTCGGCGGATTTCAGGAAATTTTTACTATGATAAACAATGCCGACCTTGCTTTTCCCGAAATCGAGGTAAACGGCGAAAAAATCAAGTTAAGCCACGGAATGTACTCGGTTTGCATGGATTCGAAGGACAGAAAAGTGAGAGAAACCGCATTCAAGGCGTTTTACAAGGCTTTCCGTGACGTCCTCAATACCATAACCGCGACGTACGCGGGTAACGTAAATAAAGACGTATTTCTGACTAAAGCGCGCAAATATAACAGTTGTCTGGAACGCGCGCTCGAAAACGAAGACGTGCCTGCGGAAGTATATAAGAATCTTCTGAAATACGTCAACGGCGCATTGCCGACGCTTCATAAATACGTAAAAGACAGAAAGGAAACGCTCGGTTACGACGAAATGCACATGTACGATATGTACGTATCTCTCGTCGAAGACGCGGAACTCAAATTACCTTACGAAGAAGCCTTCAAACTCGTTAAAAAGGGGCTTGCTCCTCTCGGCGAAGATTACGGCAAACTTCTGCAGAAAGCGCACGACGAAGGCTGGATCGACGTGGAAGAAACCGAGGGTAAGAGAAGCGGCGCTTACAGCGTAGGCGTATACGGCATAGAACATCCTTACGTTCTTCTGAACTATCAGCCGACGACTCACGACGTGTTTACTATCGCGCACGAACTCGGACATTCCATGCATTCGTATAAGTCCGACGCGGCTCAACCCAAGTCTAAAGCGGATTATAAAATATTCGTTGCGGAAGTCGCAAGTACGGTCAACGAAGTACTCTTGCTTAAATATCTCTTAAAGAACAGTACTGACGTAAAACTTAAAAAATATTTGTGTTCGTATTATCTCGAAATGATAAGAACCACTATCTTCCGCCAGACCATGTTTGCGGAATTCGAGTATATCGCTCACGATTCGGCTGAAAAGGGTATTCCTCTTACGAAAGATTACCTTAACGAAGAATACCTGAAACTTAATAAAAAATATTACGGCGACGCCGTCGTTTCGGATGACGAAATCGCATACGAATGGGCGAGAATACCTCACTTTTATAACTCCTTCTACGTGTACAAATACGCGACGGGCTTAATAAGCGCGATCTCTATTGCCGAAAGGATTTATTCCGAAGGCGATAAGGCGGTAGAAGATTATTTCAGATTCCTTTCGTCGGGCGCTTCCGACGGTCCCGTCGAACTTCTGAAACTTGCGGGCGTCGATCTTACGAAAAAAGACGCGTACGAAGCGATGGTCAAGTCGTTTGAAACGACTCTCGCGGAGTTTGAATCCCTTTAATACATCTGCGCCTCCGGCGCAAAACGGAGCAATTTATGCCACAACCGATAAATAACGCATTGCCATATAATCTCGAAGCCGAGCAGTCGGTTTTGGGAGCGATTCTCATCGATATGGAGGAACAGTACGAAATCGTATCAAAATTAAAAGAAGACGATTTCTTTCTTGAATCCCACAAATTGATTTTTCATTCGATGAGCGAAATATGCGGTTCCAATAAACCGGTAGACCTCGTAACTCTTTCAGACGATCTTGAAAAGAAATCGTCGCTCGAAAAAGCGGGCGGTATAGAATACGTTACCGAACTCGCGAGGACTACTCCTTCCGCGGCGAATTACCAATACTACCTCGATATAGTAAAGCGCGACGGTACTTTGCGTAAACTTATCCGCGGAGCCGAAGATATTATCAAGAACGCAAGAGTTTCATCCGACAGAAGAAGTTCGGTAGAGTACGCCGAGAAGAAAGTTTACGATATATCCGAAGAACTCGATACTTCGACGCTTACTAATCTTAACGTTGAAGTGCCGACTATCTTAAACAAATTCGAAAATATACAAAAAGACAAGAATTTCTTTCAGGGGCTTAAAACGGGATTTACCGGTCTTGACAGGCTTACGAACGGTTTGCACGCAGGCAATCTCGTTATACTGGCGGCACGTCCGTCAATAGGTAAGACGACGCTTGCAATGAATATAGTAGAGAACGTCGCCGTAAGAGAACGCGCCGTATGCGCCGTTTTCGCGCTCGAAATGACCAAAGAGGAACTCGGTCAGAGAATGATGTGCTCGGTTGCGAACGTTTCTAATCAGGACGCCGTAAAAGGAAAACTCGAGGATGATGACTGGCGCAGGCTTTGGGAAGCGCAAAAGATATTGAATGAAACCAAAATATTCGTTGACGATACCTCTATGACCACCTGTACGGAAATTCTTTCCAAGTGCAGACGACTTAAAAGCAGAGAAGGCAAACTCGATCTTATAGTAGTCGACCACATTCAACTTATGAACGCGGTAAAGTCGAGCGACAGCCGTCAGCAAGAAGTTTCCGAAATATCGAGGGGACTTAAAATGATAGCCAAGGAACTCGAAGTTCCGGTACTTGCCCTTTCGCAGTTGTCGCGTTTAATAACGGGCAGAAAAGGTCAAAGACCTATGCTTTCCGATTTGAGAGAATCGGGCGCTATCGAGCAGGACGCCGACATCGTTATGTTTATCCACAGACCCGACCTCGCCGCCGAAGAAAAAGAAGTCGAGCAGGGCAAAATCAAGAAAAACGTCGCCGAAATTATCCTTGCGAAAAACAGAGCGGGCGAATGTAACTCTTTCGAATTGCTGTTCAAAGGCGAAAAATCGAAGTTTATCAATCCTCCAGCCGACTATATGGCAAACGCCGAACCTCCGACTTTCAAAAAGAAGGATAAGCGGGAAATCGACGGAGAAACGGGCGACGTTGAATACGCGGAAACCGACGGAGATGACGAAGACATAGATGATATTCTCTGATTGTTACGATACACAAGTATTGAAAATAGACGACGAGTCGCTTGAACTTGCTAAAAAATACATATTGAACGGCGAATTGGTAGGGTTTCCGACCGAAACGGTATACGGGTTGGGCGCAATTGCTTACAGCGACGATGCCGTAAAAAAAATATACGCCGCAAAAGGGCGTCCGTCGGATAACCCGCTTATCGTCCACGTTCATAAAGATTACGACGTCGATAAGTTGGTGTCGGTAAAATACGACTACGTTTATAAACTTCGCGAAGCGTTTTTGCCCGGACCTTTGACCATGGTATATCCGAGTAAAGGAATGATAAGTCCCGTCGCTACTTGCGGATTAGACACCGTTGGCATAAGGATTCCGTCGAGCGAAGCGGCGCAGGAATTTTTACGGGCGGTAAACGTTCCGATAGCCGCGCCGTCCGCCAACGTTTCAAAGCACACGAGTCCGGTTACCGCCATGCACGTTTACGAGGACTTAAAAGGAAAGATTCCGCTTATATTGGACGGCGGAAAGTCAAGCGGCGGAATCGAAAGCACCGTTTTAGACGTTACGACCGATACGCCTGTGATACTTCGCAGCGGATTGGTTACTTCCGAAATGATTAAAAATGTCGTAGGGAAATGCGAGTACTCGGCGAATACCGTAAACGACAAAGTACGCGCGCCGGGCATGAAATACCGTCATTACAGACCGAATTGCGAAACGTATCTTTTTAATCGAGAAGAAATAAGCAAGGCGCAAGACTTATACGACGAACAGACGGCGCTCGGGAAGAGAGTGTGTTTCATGTGCGACGACGGAATCGCAAGAAAGGTCAAAGGAGTTACTCTTAACATGGGGGTAACAGCCGAAGAAATCGCGTCTTCGCTCTATTATGATTTGCATAAGGCGGAAGAAATAGCAGACGTTTTAATCGCTTTCGTAGTAGAAACGGGTAGCGACGTAGACGTCGGAATTATGAACAGATTATCAAAAGCCTGCGGCTGATACCGTAGGAAAATTAAGGAGAAAACTATGAAAATCGCTATCGGATGCGATCACGCGGGAATCAACTTAAAGCCCGTTCTGATAAAATATCTCGAAGAAAAAGGGTATGAATTTTACGACTTCGGAACTTATACTAAAGATTCCTGCAACTACGCCGAATACGGGGCTAAAGTTGCGGAAGCCGTTGCAAGCGGAGAATACGACAGAGGTATACTTATTTGCGGAACGGGTATCGGAATGAGTATCGTCGCGAATAAAGTTCCCGGTATAAGATGCGCGCATTGTCATGATTCCTTTTCCGCAAGGGCTACCAGAATGCACAACGACGCCAACGTTATAGCGTTCGGCGAACGTTGTATAGGCGCGGGAATAATGCTCGATATAGTCGAAGCGTTTTTAATGACCGAATTCGAAGGCGGAAGACATCTTGCAAGAATCGCCAAAATTACCGAAGTCGAAAAAAAGTATTCAAAATAAGGCGTATAACGGAGAAGAAGATGAAAAAAGTAAGAAAGGCGGTTATACCCGTGGCGGGATACGGTACGAGATTTTTGCCGTATACCAAAGCGGTGCCGAAGCCGTTGCTTCCCATACTCAACAAGCCCGCAATTCAGGTCATTTCGGAAGAAGTGGTCGAAAGCGGTATCGAAGAGATATTATTCGTGGTAGGGTATAAAAAAGAAATAATAGAAAGTCATTTCGATTCGGCGCCCGAGTTGGAAGACGTACTCGAAAGCAAGGGGAAATTCGATTTTTTGAAAGCGGTAAAAAAGCCGAGCGAAATGGCGGAATTTACGTACGTTTTACAAAAAGTTCAGAATGGCACCGCAAGCGCGGTCGCTCTGGCTGAAAATTTTGTAAACGGCGAGCCTTTCGCGGTTCTTTTCGGCGACGACGTAATGTATTCCGATAGCGGCAGACCCGTAATAGGTCAACTTATCGACGTATACGAAAAGTACGGTAAAACGGTACTTGGTTGCAAGCGGGTAAGTATGGACGATATTTCCAAATACGCCGCCGTGGAGTTTGACGAGGTTCTCGAACCCGACGTTTACCGTATGACTAAGGTTACCGAAAAGCCGAAAAAAGAAGAGGCGAAAAGCGATCTCGCTCCATTGGGAAGATACGTATGCACTCCCGAAATATTCGATATTATTCGCGACTTGAAACCGGGCGCGAACGGCGAATATCAATTTACCGATGCTCTGGATGAAATCGCAAGAAAAAGCGGCGCGATTGCT
>FR898495.1:11872-21045 GCA_000437515.1 Acidiphilium sp. CAG:727
CGGCACGAGATACGATATGGGCGACAGATTCGGTTATCTTACGGCAAATATCGAGTACGGACTTCGCGACGAAGAACTTCGCGAAAAATTAACGAATTATATAAAAGAATTAGCAGACAAAATTTAACGATTTTCGTTTTATGAATAACTTAAAATATACGGGCGGACTTATACAAGCCTTCAAAAATTCGCAGATAATATCTCAAAGATGTAAACTCGGTTACGTGGGGACGGAAGAACTTCTCTACGGCTTGTTGCTGTTGCCGAATTGCGAAGCGTGTAAGTATCTTAATAAATTCGGAGTAAATAAAAGCAATTATTTCGCGTTATTGCAAAATACTTTTTCGAAAACGAGGGTTATTGCGGAATTTAATACTCCGAGATTCAAAAGCGCGCTTGCGGACGCGGAAAAAATATCCGAAAGGGCGGGCGTTGGCTTCGTTTCGACCGAACATCTTTTACTTGCGATTTTGAAAAAACGCGATTGCGTGGCTTCGAGTCTTATAAGGAAAATGAATATCGATTACGAAGGTTTACAAAACGCTCTCGAAGATAAGGTTTTTGCAACGGCGAAGTCCGTTTCGGACGCGACTTCCGACAGTAAAAACGAAGACGCAGGAAAACCCGAAAGCAATCCGCTTGACAAATTCGGTTACGATTTAACTGAAAAAGCAAGACAGGGCAAACTCGATCCGGTCATCGGGAGGGGCAAAGAAATCGAAAGGATTATTCAGACCCTGTCGAGAAGAACGAAAAACAGCCCCGTAATTATCGGCGAACCCGGCGTCGGTAAAAGCGCGGTCGTCGAAGGTCTTGCGCTGGAAATCGTTGACGGGGCGGTTCCTTCTACTTTGAGGGATAAAACCATATTTTCGCTTGATTTATCGGGAATTCTGGCAGGGACCAAATACCGTGGGGATTTTGAACAAAGATTCAAAGACGCTATCGATTATATCGAAAATCGCGGAGATATTATAGTATTTATCGACGAAATTCACAATATAATGGGCGCTGGTTCGACGGGCGACGGAAGTATGGGGCTCGACGAAATGTTAAAACCCATGCTCGCCAGGGGCGAGGTTAAAATTATCGGCGCGACCACTATAGACGAATACAGAAAATATATCGAACCCGATCCTGCTATGGAGCGAAGATTTCAGCCGATTATGGTGGACGCTCCGAGCGTAGGAGATACCATTGAAATATTAAAAGGGCTTCGGAATAAATTCGAAGCGCACCATAACGTTCTTATAAGCGACGAGGCAATAAATGCTGCCGTTAAATTGTCCGACAGGTACATAAGCGATAGAAATTTACCTGATAAAGCGATAGATTTATTAGACGAAGCGGCGTCGAAAGCAAGAATCAAAGCGACCTATACTTCGCCTGCGGTGCAGGAAAAGAAACAGGAAATCGAATCGCTGTCATCGGACGAAGAGTACTACGAAAGCATAGGTAATTACAATCAGGCAGAATCGATTAAGGCGAACATCGACAGATTAAAAGCCGAAATAAGAAGGCTCGAAGACGGAGAATACGACGAACAGAGTAATACGGACGTTATTCTCGGCGAGGACGAAATAGCGGACGTCGTGTCGGAATGGACAAAAATTCCGCTTCAAAGATTAAACGAGAGCGAAAGCGCGAAACTTGCGAATTTAGAGGACGAATTAAAAGAACGCGTAATCGGTCAGGACGGCGCGATTAACGCCGTTTCAAGGGCGATAAAACGCGCAAGGGCGAACATTAAAGATCCGAACAGACCAATAGGTTCGTTTATATTCGTCGGTCCTACGGGCGTAGGTAAAACCGAACTCAGCAAAGCGCTTTCCGAAGTCGTGTTCGGCGATACGAATAGTCTCATCCGAATAGATATGAGCGAATATATGGATCAAAGTTCCGTTTCTAAACTCATCGGCGCTCCGCCGGGGTACGTAGGCTACGAAGAAACGGGAGTGCTCAGCGACAAAGTCAGAAAGAAACCGTATTCGGTCGTATTGTTTGACGAAATCGAAAAAGCCAATTCCGAAATATTCAACATAATGTTGCAGATTCTCGACGAGGGGCGTCTGACAGATAATAAAGGTAAACTTATCGATTTTAAGAATACGATAATTATACTGACTTCTAACGTAGGGGCCTCGCTTGCCAACGTCGGCTCGTTCGACGGTTACGGCAATAGCGATATGCGGGACGAAGAACTTCGCGCTAATATTTACGATGCTCTTAAACGGAAATTCAGTCCCGAATTTCTGAACAGATTAGACGATATTATAGTTTTTAAGCCGTTATCGCGCGAAGATTGCGGAAGAATAGCAGACATTTTACTCGATAAACTTAAAAACAGGATGCTCGAAAACGATATTACTTTGAAAGTGGCGGCAAGCGCGACGGATCTCGTTATAAACGAAGGGTACGACGTCAACTACGGAGCCAGACCTCTAAAAAGGGCTATCCAGCGTAAAATCGAAGACGTTTTGTCGGACGAGATAATTTCAGGCAGAATTTCTCGCGGCGATACCGTTACGATCTACGCCGAAAACGGTAAAATCGGATATGCGAAAAGCGAGGTAAAATAATGGAAATAGGTGTGTCCACGGCTTCGCTGTTTATGCGGGAATATAACGAAGACGCTTTACCGTTGCTGGATAAATCGGACGCGCGTGTAGTCGAAGTATTTTTACAGGGTTTTTCTGAATATAAGAAAGAATTCGGCGAACTTCTTAAAAGCAGGTTGGGAAATCTTAAAGTACATTCCGTACACGCCCTTACGCTTACTTACGAAACGGAATTATTTACGATAAACGAGCGGGCTTTCACCGATGTAAAAGAGATATTTCAGAGCGTGTTGACAACCGCTAAATTACTCGGGGCGACTTGTTACACGATGCACGGCAGGGCGAGAATAAAAAAATCCGTCAACTACGACGATTTCGTAAAAATCGGCAAAAGATTAGATAAACTCTGCGATATTGCCGAAAATTACGACGTAAATATATGTCTTGAGACGGTTGAGTGGGCGCTTTATAACGCTCCGGGATATTTCAAAAAAGTAAAGGAGTACGCTCCGCGACTGAAAGGAACGCTTGATATTAAGCAATGCCGTTTAAGCGGATTCGATTATCGGGATTATATTGCCGATATGGGCGAAAATATAAAAACGGTTCATCTTTCCGACGTTGACGAAAACGGTAAAATCAAATTGCCGGGGAAAGGAAATTTCGATTTTGAAACTCTTTTCAGGCGGCTTAAAGACAGCGGGTCGGATCCGAACGCTTTAATCGAAGTGTATAAAGACGACTACGACGACATCGGCGAAATCAAAAACAGTCTTGACTATTTAAGAGAAATTCAATATAAAATCAAATAAGGAGTATTTTATGTCTAAAAGGTATCAGAACAAAGATTGGAAAAACTCGATGAAACTTCGGCTCGATTACAATAATATGACCGAAGAATTCGTTGGCAAAGACGGAATTACAAGTCAGGAATTAAAGTCGATAAAATACGAAGCGATAAACGCTTTGAATAAGGTACAAGCCTCGAAAGGAAAGGGCTGGCTCGGCTGGACGGATCTTCCGTACAATCAGAAAGAAATCGTCGCAGATATAAACGCTACGGCAAAAACGATAAGAAAAACGGTTAAAAATTTCGTCGTGTTGGGCATTGGCGGAAGCGCGCTCGGTCCCATAGCGGTATTTCAGGCTCTTTGTCATTTACACTATAACGATTTGCCTAATAAATGTAGAAAAGGTCCTAAATTTTACGTTGAAGACAACGTCGATCCGGAAAGAATGAAGGCTTTGTTAGACGTTATAAACGTAGAAGAAACCGTTTTCAACGTTATCACGAAAAGCGGAGCGACGTCCGAAACAATGACGCAGTATCTGATAATATACGGCATTCTGAAAAAACGACTCGGAGATAGCGCGAAAGACCATATAATCGCTACGACTTCCGAAAATACGGGCAATCTTATAAAACTCGCTCGCAGCGAAGGTTTCAAGACTTTTTATATACCCGACGGTGTAGGCGGAAGATTTTCCGAACTTTGCCCGGTAGGTCTGCTTCCCGCCGCCGTTCTCGGTATAGATATCGGCGAAATGCTTGCGGGCGCGGCTTATATCGACAGAATTTGCTCGACGGACAAATTCCATAAAAATCCGGCGCTTGTAAATGCGGCTCTTCAGGTTATCGCTATGCGAAAAGGTAAAAATATATCGGTAATGATGCCGTATGCCGACGGACTTAAATATTTTGCCGATTGGTATTGTCAGATATGGGCAGAATCGCTCGGTAAAGAAGTGGATTTGAACGGAAACGTCGTAAATGCGGGACAAACCCCGGTAAAATCGCTCGGTGTAACCGATCAGCACAGTCAGGTACAACTTTATACGGAAGGACCTTACGATAAAGTCGTAACTTTCCTTGCCGTTGACAAATATCGCGCCGAAATAGTTATAAGCGAAGGCTGTCCGGATATACCCGACGTTCATTTCCTTTGCGGGCATACGATGAACGAACTTATATCGGCCGAACGTTCGGCTACCGAGTACGCGTTGACGGTAAAGGGCAGAATGAATCATACGATTTATCTTCCGGAAATAAACCCCTTCACGATAGGAGAACTCATCTATTTCTTCGAACTGGAAACTGCTTTTGCGGGTGAAATGCTTAACGTTGACGCTTATAATCAACCGGGCGTCGAAAACGGTAAAAACGCTACTTACGCGCTTCTCGGCAGAAAAGGCTACGAAAGCAAACGCTCCGAACTTAAAAGCGCGCCCAAAAAGAAAGAAGAATTTATTTGTTGATATTTTTTAGTTAAACGAAATGAAAAACGAACTTGCCGATTACCTTTTTCATCAGGGTACGAATTACAGGACATACGAATACCTCGGTTCGCATATTTGCGATTACGACGGTAAATCGGGCGTGGTTTTCCGCGTCTGGGCTCCGTTTGCCGAAAAAGTCGCTTTGGTCGGCGACTTTAACGATTGGAACGAGTCGTCTGCTCCTATGCAAAAAGTGGGCGACGGAGTATGGGGCGTATTCATCGAAGGGTTAAAACAATTCGATACGTATAAATTCGCGATAACCGCAAACGGAAAGACTTTTCTTAAAGCCGACCCTTACGCGTATCATGCCGAAACGTCGCCGGCAACCGCTTCGAAGGTTTACTCTCTCGACGGTTACGAATGGAAAGACGGCGATTTTATCGCAGGCAGAGATAAACACGGTTGTCATCATAAGCCGCTCAATATTTACGAGGTTAATTTACTTTCGTTTAAGAGAAAACCGGACGGTAGTTATTACTCTTACAGAGAGTTGGCTTCCGTACTCGTAGATTACGTGAAGTATATGGGGTATAATTGTGTCGAGATGATGCCCGTCACCGAATTCCCTTACGACGGATCGTGGGGGTATCAGGTTACCGGATATTTCGCGGTTACTTCGCGACTCGGCACGCCGAAAGATTTTATGTATCTGGTAGACGCGTTTCACAGAAAAGGTATTTCGGTTATTCTCGACTGGGTGCCTGCTCATTTCCCGAAAGATGAATTCGGTTTATACGAGTTTGACGGTTCGTTACTCTACGAAAACCACGGTTGGGACAGAATGGAGCATAAAGGTTGGGGAACGAGAATTTTCGATCTGGGCAGAACGGAAGTTCAGTCTTTTCTGGTGTCGAGCGCATGCTTTTTCTTTGAAAAATACCATATCGACGGTATCAGGGTAGACGCCGTGGCTTCGATGCTCTACCTCGATTACGATAAAAAACCGGGCGAATGGATTCCGAACGAATACGGCGATAATAAAAATCTGGAAGCAATTGCTTTTATAAAAAAACTGAATTCCGTCGTACACGGAACGTTCCCTTACGCTCTTATGATTGCCGAAGAGTCTACGGCTTTTCCAAAAGTTACCGAAACCGTTGAAAACGGAGGATTAGGCTTCGATTATAAATGGAATATGGGGTGGATGAACGATACTTTGTCGTATATTCAGACAGATCCTTTATTCAGAAAGTACGATCATAATAAACTCACGTTCTCGCTTACGTACGCGTTTTCGGAACATTTCGTTTTGCCGGTTTCTCACGACGAAGTCGTACACGGTAAGAAATCTCTTCTCGACAAGCAATTCGGCGGTTATGACGATAAGTTTGCGGGCGTAAGGGCGTTTATGGGATTTATGATGTCGCACCCCGGCAAAAAACTCATTTTTATGGGTTGCGAGTTCGGACAGTACAAGGAATGGGCTTACGAAGAGGGACTGGAGTTTTTCCTTAAAAAATATCCGTCGCACGCGAAACTCGCTAAATTTTATAAAGATATTAACGAAACTTATTTATCGACGCCCGCGCTGTACGGCGACGACGACGGTTGGGACGGATTCGAATGGATCGATCCCGACGATCGGGATGAAAACGTCGTTGCATACAAACGCAGATACGACGGGAAAGAAATAATAGTAGTCGTTAATTTCAGCGGCGTCGATATTAACTACCGTTTCGGAGTCGATAAGGGTAAGTACGAAGTCGTTTTTAATTCCGATAAGAAATCCTACGGAGGAAAAGGAGTATCTCGCAAGAGGGTTTACGAATCGCAAAAGATTGCAAGCAAGGGCAAAAAAGATTCTGTAATCGTAACTCTTGCCGACAGATCGTTTTTATATCTTGTAAAAAAATAATGTGAAACGGAAATCGTTTCAACGGAGGGAATATGAGAATAAATAAAAAGGAATGCGTGGCTATGTTGCTTGCCGGAGGGCAGGGCAGCAGGCTGTTCGCGCTCACCAACAAAATCGCAAAACCTGCGGTGCCTTTCGGCGGAAAATACAGAATCATCGATTTTCCGCTTTCCAATTGCGTAAATTCAGGCATCGATACGGTCGGAGTGATGACGCAATACCAGCCGCTTATATTGAACGAATATATCGGCAACGGCGAACCGTGGGATCTGGATCGTTCTTACGGAGGCGTACATATACTTTCGCCCTATCAGGCTAAAACGGGCTCGGAATGGTTCAAAGGCACGGCAAACGCAATATATCAGAATATATCGTTTATCAAGCGTTATAATCCCGATTACGTGCTTATTCTCTCGGGGGACCATATCTATAAAATGGATTACGCCAAAATGATAGAAAGGCATAAAAAGACGGGGGCGGCTTGTACGATCGCGGCAATAAAAGTTCCGATTAAAGAAGCGTCACGCTTCGGCGTTCTTAACGTTGACGAAGACGGCGTTATATACGAGTTTGAAGAAAAACCCAAACACCCGAAGAGCGATCTTGCCTCCATGGGTATTTACGTTTTCTCTGCGGACAAGTTGTATAAATATCTCGAAGAGGACGAGGCCGACGAAACGAGCAGTAAAGACTTTGGTAAAAACGTTCTGCCGAAAATGCTTGCTTCCGGCGAAAAAATGGTCTCCTATACGTTTGACGGCTATTGGAAAGATGTGGGCACGATAAATTCGCTTTTCGAATCGAATATGGACTTACTCGGCGACTCTCCGAAATTCGACGTTTCCGATAAATCGTGGCGTATTCGTTCCCGTTCTCCTATTGCCCCTCCTCAGTACGTTTCTGCGACGGGCAGAGTAGTAAACTCTATCGTTGCTTCGGGGTGTGAAATCGACGGAACGGTAGAAAACAGCATTCTTTCAAACGATGTCGTCGTTAAAAAAGGAGCGGTCGTAAAAAACTCGATTATTTTCAGCGAAAGCGTGATAGGCGCAAACACCGTCGTAGATTACAGCATAATCGACGAAAAAGTTACCGTGGGGTCTGACGCTAAAATCGGCGCTGAAAAACAAGACGAATTAAAAATAGCGGTACTTGGCAGAGATATTACGGTTTCCGACGGGGCAACCGTAATTGCGGGCGAAATAATCGATAAAAACGTATAAGGAGCGAAAATATGAGTACATTGGGTTTGATATTTGCTAACATTCACGACGGTAACGTGCCCGAACTGACCGTAAAAAGAACCGTTGCTTCGATTCCGTTTTTCGGAAGATACAGACTTATCGATTTTGCTCTTTCGAACATGGTTAATTCGGATATAGTTAAAGTCGGACTTATAACGAAAAGTAACTACCAGTCGCTTATGGATCACGTGGGAAGCGGTAAAGACTGGGATCTGGCTAGACATTACGGCGGTTTGTTTATACTTCCGCCTTTCGGAGCGACGGAAAACAATTCACTTTATACGACTCGCTTCGAAGCGTTAAAAAACGTAATAGGTTTTTTGAATAAGTCCGACGAAGAATACGTCGTTTTAAGTGATTCCGATATGGTCTGCAACATAGATTTAAGACCTATCGTAAAAGAACACGGCGAAAACCACGCCGACGTAACTCTCGTTTACGTCCGGAAAAATGCCGAAGATATTGAAAAAAAGAACAATGAAATATTCTTAAACGTCGGCGAGGGCGGGGTCGTTAAAGACATAACGTACGATTTCACGGGGAAAACGGCAGACTTATATACTAACGTTTTAGTCGTATCCCGTACTACTCTCATAAGCATGATCAACGAAGGTATTTCGCACGGAAAAAGACATTTTATCGACGAAATCATTAAACCTCTCGCTAAAATAGGTAAGGTGAGAGCGTATAAACACGAAGGCTATTACGAAGAAATGACGTCGCTTCAGAAATATTACGAAGAGTCGCTGAAACTTTTGCATAAGGAATATCGCGACGAGGTTTTCAGAAAAGCCAACGTATATACGAAAGTCAAAGACAGTTCCCCGACGCGTTACGGCGACAACGCCGTCGTTAAGAACGCGATTATTGCCGACGGTTGCGATATCGAAGGCGAAGTTTACGACAGCGTTATATTCAGGGGAGTCAAGATCGGGAGAGGCACCGTCGTAAGAAATTGTATTCTTATGCAAAATACGCTTACGGGAGAAAACGTTTCGTTAAACTGTATTATTGCGGATAAAAACGTAGTAATAAAAGATAAACGGACGCTTTCCGGAAGCGAAAATCATCCGTTCTTTATATCCAAAGGGACGGTTATATAATTTTAATCACGGAGGTTACTTTTATGGCAAACGAAGAGATTACGAAAGTTAAAAAGGTATCCGGCGGTAAAAAAGAATCTGCCGCGAAGAATTCGCATGCAAACGCAAAGTCGTCATCGGCGAATAAAAAAAC
>FR898495.1:21050-44358 GCA_000437515.1 Acidiphilium sp. CAG:727
CGTCATCGGCGATTAAAAAGCCCGCGGCGGACGTAACCGCGACTAAAAAAACCACCGTACGCAAAGCCGCGACGACGAAAAAAAACATTGCCGATAAAAACGAAGTCGTAACGAACCTCGCGGCCGATTCGGAAAGAGAATTAAAAATAGATTATGAAATAACTTTCAAGCCGAGCGTTTTGTTCGTCGCGTCCGAAGCGAACCCTTTTGCGGGAACGGGCGGACTTGCGGACGTAATAGGTTCTCTTCCGAAAACGTTGGCGCAAAACGGCAATTACGACGTAAGGGTGGCAATTCCTTTATATGGCTCGGGTTCGCCCGCCTACCCGGCAATGATGCGTTTCGAAACCGGGCAATGATGCGTTTCGAAGGCAATTTCAACGTTCCGGTCGCATGGAGAAATCAATACTGCGGTTTATTCAGCCTTAAATACGAAGGCGTAACTTTCTACTTCATAGATAACGAATATTATTTTAAGAGAGATAATCTGTACGGATATTTCGACGACGGAGAGAGATTTGCTTTCTTTTCTCGCGCGGTACTCGAAGCGATGAGGTATACGGACTACTATCCGAGCGTTTTGCATTGCCACGATTGGCAGTCCGCGCTTTCGGTTATATATCTTAAAACCATATATTCCGAAATCAAAGGCTTTTCGTCGGTTCGCGCGTTGTTTACGATACACAATATCGAATATCAGGGCAAATACGGACACGAACTTTTACAGGATCTGTTCGGGCTTCCGGAAAGTTGCAGACAGATAGTCGATTACGACGGTTGCATTAATCTTATGAAAGGCGCGATTCAACTTGCCGAAAGATTTTCTACGGTCAGCAGAACTTATGCCGGCGAGATAAAAAATCCGTTTTTCGCTCACGGGCTCGAATATATGACTACGGCGAACGAATATAAACTTTCGGGTATTTTGAACGGTATAGACGACGTTTTATATAATCCCGAAAACGACGACAAGATTTTTGCCAAATATACCGCCGATAATTTAGCGGGTAAGGCGATTTGTAAGGAAGAATTACAAAAGATGCTCGCTTTGCCGGTAAAGAGTGACGTTCCGATAATCGCTATAATTTCAAGGCTTGTTCCCGCTAAGGGGTTAGACCTTATTAAGTGCGTATTCGAAGAATTGCTTTCGGAAAACGTTCAGGTAGTAATATTAGGTAAAGGCGACGGCGAATACGAAGATTATTTCAGATACGTTGCCGAGCGTTATAGCGGTAAATGTCGTGCAATCATAGCATATAACAGAGATCTTTCGATCAAAATATATTCCGGAGCGGATATTTTCTTAATGCCGAGCAAGCAGGAACCCTGCGGATTGTCGCAGATGATTGCGTGCAGATACGGCGCGGTGCCCGTCGTAAGGGCTACGGGCGGTCTGGCGGACAGTATAATTCCGCATAACACCGAAAACCGCGTCGGCGGAAACGGTTTTATATTCCGTTCTTACAATGCGCACGAGATGTTATTCGTCTTGAAAGACGCGATTTACACTTATTCAAACAAGAGCGAATGGCTTGACATAATGAAAAACGCAATGACTTCCGATTTCAGTTGGAAGCGTTCGGCGGGGGAATACGAGAGATTATACAATAACATGCTTATATGAACGTATAAGCAAAAGGAGTAAAATTACAGAATGAATACGACGGATGAAATAACTCCTAAAGAGATTAAAGACGCTTTGACGGGTAAATTATCGCGATATTTCGGAGTTTCCCTCAAAGAAGCGACTCCCGAACAACTTTATAAGGCGGCCGTTATGACCGTAAGGGATATTCTTTTGGAAAAACGTAATGCTTATCACTATAAAATGAAAGCGAAACGCGCTAAAAGAGTATATTATCTCTGTATGGAATTTTTACTCGGAAGATCGCTTAAAAACAACGTCTATAATCTCGGAATCAAAGAACAGTTGTCGAAAGCGTTGAAAGGTACGGGTACAACTCTCGAAGATTTATACGAACTCGAACCCGACGCAGGACTCGGAAACGGAGGACTCGGAAGACTTGCCGCCTGCTTTATGGACGCGCTTGCTACTCAGGATTATCCGGCTATGGGTTACTCGATACGTTACGAATACGGATTATTCAAACAGAAAATAGTCGACGGCTGGCAAACCGAACTTCCCGACGTCTGGTTACCCGGTGGAGAAGTGTGGCTCACTCAACGCTCCGACCTTATGGTACACGTTAAATTTGACGGAAAGGTCGTTGAAGAATGGACGGATCAGGGGCTTAAAATCAAACAGGTGGATTGTCAGGAAGTCGAGGCTATGCCTTACGATATGATGATTTCGGGTAAAGACAGCGAAGCCGTTTCGGTACTCAGATTATGGGCGGCGAGAAGCGTCAGAAACTTTGATATGCGCTCCTTTTCGGAAGGTGATTACGTCCGTTGTATGCAGGAAGATAACGAAGCCGAACTTATTTCCAAAGTTCTTTATCCCTCCGATAACCACAGCGAAGGAAAATCTTTAAGGTTAAAACAACAATATTTTCTCGTTTCGGCAACTTTACAAAATATCGTAAACGATCACATCAGAAGGTACGGTGACTTGCACAGTTTGCCTGATTTGGCGGCTATTCATATTAACGACACTCATCCTGCTTTATGTATTCCCGAATTGATGCGTATTCTTATGGACGAACATGGATTTTCATGGGATGAAGCCTGGGACATCGTTCATAGAACCGTTGCTTATACTAACCACACGGTTATGAGCGAAGCACTCGAAAAATGGAACGAAGATCTTATTGAAAGAAGATTGCCGAGAATTTACGCTATAATCAAAGAAATCAATCAGCGTTTTTGCGCCGATATGTGGAATCTTTTCCCGGGGGACTGGGATAAAATCGAACGAATGTCGATAATGTCGCACGGGCAGGTAAGAATGGCTAATTTGTCAGTAGTCGCTTCGCATGCCGTAAACGGAGTTTCTTCGCTCCATAGCGAAATAATCAAAAACTCCATTTTTAAGGATTTTAACGACGCTTATCCCGACAGATTTACGAACGTTACGAACGGCATAGCGTACAGACGTTGGCTTTGTCAGTCCAATCCCGAACTTTCAGACCTTATAATCGATTGTATAGGCGACGGATTCATTCACGACGCATTAAAACTTGACGAATTAAAGAAATTCGTCAATGACGAAATCGTACTGAAAAGGCTTGACGAGATAAAACTCGACAATAAAAAGAGATTGTGCGACTTTGCCCTCAAAAAAGAAAACGTCGTAATCAATCCCGAATCTATTTTCGACGTACAAGCCAAAAGATTGCACGAATACAAGCGCCAATTATTGAACGCTATGTATATAATCAATCTCTACAATGAACTTAAGGACGATCCCGATAAAAACGTACATCCGAAGACTTTTATTTTCGGCGCGAAAGCGGCTCCGGGCTACTATATGGCAAAACGTATTATAAAATTGCTGTGTTGTTTGTCCGAAGATTTAAGAAAAAATCCCGATTCTCGCATAAGAGAAAAACTATCGGTAGTGTATCTCGAAAATTATTGCGTTACCATGGCTGAAACTCTTATGCCCGCAGCGGAAATTTCAGAACAGATTTCCACCGCTGGGAAGGAAGCAAGCGGCACGGGAAATATGAAATTTATGATAAACGGAGCGTTGACGATAGGCACTCTGGACGGCGCGAACGTCGAAATGAAAGCGCACGTCGGCGACGACAACATCTTCATTTTCGGAATGAATTCCAAGCAAGTCGAAGATTTATGGAAACGCGGATACGACGCTACGGCGTTTTATAATAACAACGCTATGTTGCAGCGCGTAATCGCAGCCTTAAAGCAAGGTTTCGACGGCGAAAAATTCGACGATATTGCGAATTACCTGCTCGTAAATTCTCCCATTGCCGATCCGTATATGTGTATGGCCGATTTCAGCGATTTTCTTGCAATTCACAAAAAGGTCGACGACTTGTATTCGGACAGAAAAGAATGGAATAAAAAATCATTGCTCAACATCGCAAGTTCCGGATATTTTTCGGCAGACAGAGCAATTAAAGAATACGCGGAAAATATCTGGAAATTAAAACAAATAAGATAACGACGAATATATGTATTTTTATTACGATGCGCTCGACGAAACTTGCAAGAATATTCGCGGAGCGATTATCGAAGGCGATGAATTAAAGATTACCGTAAAATCAAGCGGCGTTGAAAAATGCCGCTTGATTATGCGTTATGACGAAGGAGCGGATTTTAAGTACGACATGATAAAGTCCGGCGATGGTTTTACGATTACGCTTATAAACCTTAAAACGGGCTTGATATGGTATCGTTTTGAAGCGGACGGCGCTATTTTCGGAAACGACGGGTTGTGCGTGGCAAAAGAAAATTCCGATGAAAATTTTCAACTTTCGATATGTAAAAAACGCGACGATATATGCGAAAATGACGGGCGGATAATGTATCAGATTATGCCGGACAGATTCGCAAAAGCGGCAGGATACGGCTGTGAAAACGGTAAAAAACTGAAAAAATGGGGCGAAATGCCCGATTTTTTACCAAATGAAAAAGGTAAAATTACTAACGACGATTTTTTTGGCGGTAATTTGGAGGGTATACGAAGGGAAATTCCTTACCTGAAAAGTTTAGGGGTGAATTGTATATACCTCAATCCGATATTCAAGGCAAAAAGCAACCACAGATACGATACCGGGGACTATTTTGAAATAGATTCACTACTGGGCAATTTTGACGATTATGCAAGATTAGTTACAGAATGTAAAAATAATGACATATGTATAATATTAGACGGTGTGTTTAATCATACAGGCGATGATAGTCTGTACTTCAATAAATACGGAAATTATAAATCCATCGGCGCTTACGAGTCGGAAGAAACGCCGTATTACGATTGGGATACGTTTGAAGAATTCCCGGATAAATACACGTGTTGGTGGGGAATAGACACTTTACCGACGATAAATAAAAATTGCAAGGAGTTTGAAGATTTTATTGCGGGGCATGACGGAGTGCTCGATAAATATTTGTCGATAGGAGCGGGCGGAGTACGCCTTGACGTTGTTGATGAAATATCCGATACGTTTGTACAAAAAATATACAAATGTATAAAAAGGTACGGAAAGGAAAAATTGGTCATCGGTGAAGTCTGGGAAGACGCAACGAACAAAATCGCGTACGACAAAAGAAGATCTTATTTTATCGAAAACGAACTTGACGGCGTAATGAATTATCCACTTAAAAACGCGATAATAAATTACGTAATATCAGGGCGGGGTGAAGAGTTGTATTCCGTAGTCAGAAATCAACTCGATCATTATCCCGAGTTTGCGTTGAATAATTTAATGAATATTCTCGGAACGCACGATACGCCGAGAATTTTGACGGTTTTAGGTAAAAGCGGTCAACTTGCAACGGAAAGATCCGAAATGGCGAACGAAATTTTATCCCAAAATGAAATAAATTTTGCGATTAAAAGATTGAAGTGCGCGTCGCTTTTACAATTTACTTTGTATGGGTTTCCGTCCGTATATTACGGCGACGAAATAGGGATGCAGGGTAACAGAGATCCTTTTAACAGAAAATGTTTCGATAAATCCGAAACGAACGATGAAATCTTGTCGTGGTATAAAAAATTATCCGAAATCAAAACGAATTATGTCTGCTTAAAAACGGGCAGGGTGTTTGACGTCCGATACAAAAACGGAGTGTTTTCATTCTCCAAAAAATCCGATCGCGACGTCGTAACGGTTGTCGTAAATTGCGGTACGGGTGCAGCGACTATTGAATTAAGCGAAAACGTTATAGAACTTATGTGTAACATAAAAAGTAATAAAATCACTGTAAATACATACGATTATGCGGTGTTTTATAAAACGACGGAGTGATGTTAAATATGAGCGTATACGAAAGAACGATTGACGAACTTAAGTCGTTAAGTGAAGAAAGTTTCAGATCTTTTTCGGAGAAAATATTGGCGTCAGACAAGCCGCTGATCGGCGTGAGGACTTCCTCAATCAAGGCAATCGCTAAAAGAATATCGAAGAATAATCCGATGGAGTATATCTGCGAATGTAAATTCGGATACTACGAAGATACTTTGCTTTACGGATTGGTAATCGCAACGTTGTCAAAAGACGATTTTTTTAAGTATTTACCGACGTATCTCGAACGTTGCGCCAGTTGGGCTCACGTCGATATGTTCGTTCCCGCAATAAAATTTGTCCGGAACGACAAAAGCGAATTGTTTGATTACGTCGAAAAGCATATTATGACCGACGAAGGATTTTATCTCAGGTTCTGCATTATAGTCCTTATGGATTATTTTTTGCCGGAAAAATTAAATTATATTTTGAAAATGCTTGAAAAAATTGACGGAAAAGGTTATTATAACGATATGGCGATAGCGTGGCTTTTATCCGTTGCTTTTATAAAGAGTCGCGATGAAACTTTCGAGTATCTTAACGGCGATAAACTTTCAAAGTTCACTCATAACAAAACCATAAGCAAGATAAGCGATTCTTTCCGCGTTTCCGCCGAAGATAAAGAACTCGTAAAACGATTAGTAAGGAAATAAAAATGGATATATTAAAAAGAATTACAAGCGAATTCAACTTAAAAGAAGATCATGCGAAGAACGTCGTAGCGTTGTTGGATGAGGGGAATACGATTCCTTTTATCGCCCGTTATCGTAAAGAAATGACCGGGCATATCGACGATCAGGTTCTTCGTGAACTTGCCGAAAGACTTAATTATCTCCGTAACGTCGAAAAGAGAAAAAGCGAGGTATCTTCTCTGATAACCGAGCAGGGGAAGATGACCGGCGAAATAGCGTCGGCGATAGCGGCCGCCGAAACTCTTACCGAAGTGGAGGATATATACAGACCGTACAAGCAAAAGAGAAAGACGAGGGCTACCGTTGCGGTCGCGAAAGGGCTTGAACCGCTTGCGGATATATTACTTGCGCAGAATATAACGAGCGGAACCTCCGAAGACCTCGCAATCCCTTTCGTCGACGGTGAAAAGGGCGTAGAAAGCGTTAAGGACGCTATCGCCGGCGCGGAAGATATTATAGCCGAAAGAGTGTCCGACGATGCCGAACTCCGTAAAAAATTACGCAGAATTTATCTTAAAAACGGCGAGATCGTTACTAAACTTACCAAAACCGAAGACGATGCGGCAAAAACGTACGAGATGTACGCCGACTATTCGGAGAACGTCGCGGAGATTAAACCGCACAGAATTCTTGCGATAAACAGGGGAGAATCCGAGGGCTATCTTAAGGTTAAAGTTTTGATAGACGACGCTTTTGCCGTTCGGGTTTGCGAGGCGTTTTTCGTGAAAAACGAAAGCGTTACAACCTCTAACGTAAAGAATGCCGTTGCCGACGCGTATAAAAGACTGATTCAGCCCTCGATTGAAAGAGAAGTAAGAGGCCTGCTTACCGAAAACGCGCAGGAACAGGCGATTAAGATGTTTGACGTAAACCTTCGTCCTCTTTTGATGCAGCCGCCAGTGAAAGATAAAATTACCATGGGGTTCGATCCGGCGTACAGAACGGGGTGTAAGATTGCGGTCGTAGACGGAACGGGTAAGGTGCTTGCAACGACCGTGGTTTATCCTACTCCTCCGCAGAATAAAACGGAGGCTGCGAAAGCGGAACTTAAAGAACTGATAGATAAATATCACGTCGACGTCATCTCGATCGGCAACGGTACGGCATCGAAAGAGTCTGAAATTTTCGTAGCCGACCTCGTAAAAGACTACGGAGGCAGAGTCGTTTACGCAGTGGTAAGCGAAGCGGGGGCGTCGGTTTATTCGGGGTCGCCGCTTGCCGCGAAAGAATTTCCGAATTACGATCTGACGTTACGTTCGGCAATATCTATCGCGAGAAGGTTGCAGGATCCTTTGGCGGAACTCATTAAAATCGATCCGAAAGCGATAGGAGTAGGGCAGTACCAGCACGATATGCCGGAAGCGCGACTTGACGAGGTCTTGAACGGCGTTCTCGAGGATTGCGTAAACAGCGTAGGGGTGGATCTTAATACCGCGAGTTGCGCGCTTTTATCGAGAGTTTCGGGATTGAATGGTTCTATAGCGAACAATATAGTTGCTTACAGAGAAGAAAACGGCAAATTCCGTTCGCGAAGGGAACTGCTTAAGGTAAATAAACTCGGCGCAAAGGCGTACGAACAATGCGCGGGTTTCCTCCGCATAAGGGACGGTTCGAATATCCTAGACAATACCGCCGTACACCCTGAGTCGTACGATGCGACTGAAAAATTATTGAAACTTTTCGGGTATACCGACGAGGACGTTGCCGAAAGAAAACTCGGTGATTTGCCCGTTCAGATAAAGCGTTACGGAGAGCAAAAAGCCGCTTCGGAGTGCGGGTTGGGCGTTCCTACGATGAATGACGTAATTACCGAACTACTCAAACCCGGAAGAGACGTGAGGGATAATTTACCGAAACCCGAACTCCGTTCCGATATTATGGACATCAACGACTTAAAAGAGGGAATGGAACTCAACGGAACTATAAGAAACGTTATTGATTTCGGGGTCTTTGTCGATATCGGCGTTCACCAGGACGGTTTAGTGCATATTTCGGAACTTTCGGACGAATATATAAGACATCCGTCGGACAAATTTAAGGTCGGTCAATCGGTTAAGGTGAGGGTGATCGGCGTCGACGTAAAGAAAAACAGAATAAGTCTTACGATGCGTAAAAATCGTTGACAAATGTTATTTCGTTTGTTACAATACAAAAGAGTTTGAAATTGCCTTTCGTCGGGCAGAAAAACGAATTCAAGCGTAAAATCGTTATTTGCGATAAATTTTGAGGAGTTATTATGGGAGAAACTTTTAATAAAGTGGCGGAATTACTCAGCGAGCAATTAGGTATAAGTAAAAGCGAAATCGCTCTCGACAGCGACGTTATAAAAGATCTCGGAGCAGATTCGCTTGACGTGGTGCAGTTGCTTATGTCCCTTGAAGAAGATTTCGGGATAACCGTTTCCGAGGAAGAAGCGTCTAACCTGAAAACCGTAGAAGATATAATAAAACTTATCGGCTGAGATAGAAAAGATTTTTTGCGCCGCGGACATCAAGTCCGTTTTTTGGCGCCGCGGACATCAAGTCCGCGGCGCTTTTTCTACGTTTTATAAATTTTTAAGCGAGTTACAAAAATCGCGAACTAAAGACAAAATTTCTTATATTTCCGCTTAAAATTAATGGTATTATATTGTCGTGAGGTATGGTTATGGAAGTAAAATACAGACTCGACCGCGAAAATCTCTACATATATTCGTACGGAGAATTAGACGAATACACGGCGGATAAAGCGCGGAGGGAAATTGATAAAATCATCGAAGACAACGCTCCTTCGAAAAGCGTTATATTCGACTTTGCCAATTTATCGTTTATGGACAGTACGGGTATAGGAGTGTTGCTCGGCAGGTATAAAAAAATTAAAAAAATAGGTAGTAAGGCCTATATCAGCAGACCGAGTTTTACGGTAAATAAAATTCTGCAAATATCGGGGCTGTACGACGTAATGCCTAAAATTATTTAACGGAGAATTTATTATGGTAAATAAAATGAACGTCAGATTCGATTCTGTTTCCGAAAACGAAGGCTTTGCGAGAAACGTTATAGCGTCTTTTTTAATGTCGCTTAATCCCAGCGTAAGCGAGTTGTCGGACGTAAAAACCGCGGTAAGCGAAGCGGTTACGAACGCAATCGTACACGGCTATCCGGATACGGTAGGGGAAGTCGGAATGGCAGCCGAAATAAACGATAACGAAATACATATCGTAGTATCGGATAAAGGCGTAGGCATCGCCGATCTCGAAGAGGCTCTGAAACCGTTTTTCACGAGTAAACCGGACGAGGAAAGATCGGGTATGGGTTTCACGATAATCAGAACGTTTATGGATGAAGTAAAAGTTATTTCAGAACCAAATCGCGGTACGATAGTCGATATGAAAAAGGTGATAGGGACTTTGAATAACCGTTAAATTATATTTATCGGTTTACTTATTCCTGATAAGGAGCAACTGATGCTTAACGCTGAACAGACCTTATTTTACTTACGAAAAGCCAAAGCGGGGGACGTCGGCGCAAAAGAAACGCTAATGAATAATAACGTGTTGCTTATAAAAAGCATCGTAAAAAGATTTATCGGTAAAGGCGTAGAGTATGACGATTTGTATCAACTCGGCTGCGTGGGGTTTCTGAAAGCGATTAAAAACTTTGACGAAAAGTTCGGCGTCGTTTTTTCGACGTATGCCGTACCGATGATTATAGGTGAAATCAAAAGGTTTTTACGCGACGACGGAACGATAAAGGTATCGAGAATTATAAAATCGCAGGCGCAAACGATTAAAAGATACGTTCAGGAAAAAAGCGCAAGCGGCGGTGAACCTCCGACGCTTGACGAGATATGCGTCGCTCTTAATATGGAGCGCGAAGACGTCGTACTCGCTCTTGACAGTACGAAAATACCACTGTCTTTGCATGAAAGCGTGGATGACGGCAGCGGAGAAAAAAGCGTAGAACTGATAGATAAAATTCCTTCGCCCGAAAAAGAGGACGATATGGTTGATAAAATTCTGCTTAAAAGTCTTATAGAGAAATTACCGGAGAGGGAAAAGAAGGTAATAATAATGCGATACTATCGGGATGACACGCAAAGCGAAATAGCGGAAGCGTTAGGGGTATCGCAGGTGCAAATTTCGAGAATAGAAAACAAAATTATAAAACAATTCAAAACGGAACTGTGATTTTGTTGACAACGAAAGTATTTTACGATTATAATTTCACCTATGAGAATGAGAAAAAAGTCCAATCTGGACGAAAGAATGGATAATCTCGACGGGCATTTGCTGATAAGAGAACCGTTGGATTTTTATTCGTTACCGCAAGAAAAGAGATATAATTTGCTCGATATTCCTTCCGTTTTCGGAAACCGTTCGCCTTTATGGCTTGAATTGGGCGCGGGGAAGGGTAAATTTGCCTTTGAAACGGCATCCGAACATCCCGAAATCAACTTAATTGCAGTAGAGAAGATAAGTAACGTTATAGTCGAACCTTGCGAAAGGGCGATAATTGAAAATCCGTCGAACCTTGCTTTTATGAATTGCGCCGTCGAAAATCTGCTTTATTATTTGCCTGAGCATTGCGCCGATCGGATCTTTTTGAATTTTTCTTGTCCGTATCCGAAATATACCTATCGTAATCGTCGGTTGACGTATTACAGGTATCTCGAAATATATAAGAAATTATTGACCTCTGACGGGGTAATTCGCTTTAAGACGGATAACCGCAAATTTTTTGAATTTTCTTTACAATCTTTTTCGGAAAACGGATATAAAATTAAAAACGTTTCTCTCGATTTACATGCCGACGATTACGGGGACGGCATCACTACCGAATACGAAGATATGTTCGTATCTCTCGGTAAACCCATATATTTTCTCGAAGCGTATTTCGAAGCGTATTTATAAACGGTAATTTATCGGACCGCCACATAAAGTGGCGGGGTGTTTTTTTTTTTTAAAAGGACAGGGGTGTGTGTGTTCTAAAACGGACGAGTTGTATGTATAATATATCGACGGAATAATATGCTTGATTTTTTGCCTGTCTTTTTACAATCTAAAATTTTATCCGAATATAAGCGGTTGTGCGAAGTTCGGTTGAGAGCAGGTATGCCCGTTATGGTTGTTTACGATGAAAACGGGCATATCAAACGTAAACTGCTATCGAACGCAGTAACGAAAGAACAGATAGAAGAGTGTGTAATGCGTCTTTGCGATTATTCGCTGTATTCGGTCGAATACGCGCTTAAAAACGGATATATTACTTCAAAAGACGGCGAAAGGGTAGGTATTTGCGGCGAGTGCGTTAAAAATGCGTCGGGACAAATAACGAGTCTGAAAAATTTTACTTCGCTGTGTATAAGATTTCCGCATGGAGTAAAGGGGTGTTCGGACGACTTCTTTAACGCATATTTCAATGGAACGGCGAAATCGTGCCTGGTGTTTTCTCCTCCGTTTCAAGGTAAGACGACCTTTATCAGAGATTTGGGCAGAAACTGCGCCGAAAAATTATTTCTGAACGTGTTGTATATAGACGAGCGTAATGAATTTGCGATTGATAAGGCGGAACTCGGAAATACTTATGACGTTATTAAATACGCAGACAAGGAGTTTGGGTTCGGCTGCGCGGTAAGAACGCTTAATCCGGACGTGGTTATTTGTGATGAACTTACTTATAAAAACGATTTTTTATCGGTGGTTTATTGCGGGTTAAGCGGGGTAAAAGTGATTGCTTCGACGCATTGCGATACGATTGACGCATTACAAAAAATACTTACAAATCATAACATTTTGCAATGTTTTACGTTTGACATATTTGTAAAACTTAAAGGCTTTGCAGTTGACGGCGTATACGATCGGGAACTGAAAAAAATATGAAAACGGCATTAGGCATAATATTTATCGTTTTGGGTTCTTTTATAGGGAAAAAGACGACGGACAAGTATCTGCAAGCCCAAAAGTACTTTTGCGCTCTGGCCGATTTCAACAGAAATCTGATTTCAAATCTCGAATATAAAAGAGAAAGCGTAAAAACGCTGGCTAAGAAAAATTACGGGTTCGCAGATTTTGATAAAACAGTCGGCTCTGTTTTTGAAGAAGAGTTGTTTATACCGAAATATCTCGACGAGGGGCAGGTAAAATTCTTAAAGGAATATTTGAGCGGGATCGGAAGAAACAACGAAAGCGCAGAGAAAGCATTTTTAAGTTATTCCGAAAGAGAAATAGTAAAGATCCTGGACGAATGTGCGGATAAAAATAAAAAATACGGTTCTCTCGGACTAAAACTCGGATTTGCCGCAGGCGCGGCTGCTTTTATTTTAATTATATGAATATTGACGTTATTTTCAAGTTGGCGGCTCTCGGCGTCCTGATTGCCGTAGTATGCCAGATTCTTAAAAAATCCGATCGCGACGATCTGGCAACTCTCGTGTCGTTGGCAGGGCTGATAATTGCTCTTACGATGGTTATAGGCATGATAAGTCAATTATTCGATTCGATAAAAGCCATATTCAGTTTGTATTGACGGAAAATGGAAATTTTTAAGATTGCGGCTATAGGGGTAACCTGCGCCATAATAATAATTTATCTTAAAAACGTAAACGGCGAACTTGCTTCGATTGCGACGGTATGTGCGGGAGTACTGTTGTTATCGTTGACGGCAGGTTACGTGGCGGATTTTTTGTCGATATTTACCGCGCTCGGAAATTATGCCGAACTTGGTAAATTTACTATTAAAATAGTTATAAAAATAGTAGGAATATCTTATCTCGTGGAATTTACGTCCGATTTGATAGATGATTTCGGACTAAAAAGTTTGTCGGACAAGATTGTTTTTGCGGGCAGAATTTTAATTTTAACTACGGCTTTTCCGATTATAGAGAAGTTGATTTCGACGGTAACGGAGTTATTATGAAGCGCAGATCGTTAATTATAATATTCGTTGCCGTTTTATTTGCGACGTTTTTTACCTGTAATTTTACTACGGTCAAAGCGGACGGGCAGAATGACGCGGAAAAAGAACTGAACGAAAATATAGATAAAATTATCGGAGATATAGATTTCGGCGAACTTGACGAGTATATTAAAGATATTGACGGCGCGATTATTTCGCAGTCAAGCGTATCGCGATTATTGAAAAAACTTATAAAAGGTGACGGAATCGGCGATTACGACAGTGTTTTTAAGTATCTGTTTTCTTTGATTTTCAGCGGAATCAAGGAAAATTTGCTCGTATTCGTTTCACTTTTCGTAATTTTAGTCGTCTGTTCTGTTACGGGGTGTTTCGGTTCGGAAAAACTCGAAGGAGTCGGCGAACTTACAAGGCTAATAGGTTTTTCGATCGTGGCATGCATAGTCGCTTCTTTTGGGGTAACCGTCGTCGAATCGGCAAAATCCGCGTGCGAAAAATTAGTAAAAACAGTGCAGGGTTGTTTTCCGTTTCTTTTGGCGTTTATTACCGCTTCGGGCGGAACCGCTCAGTCGGCGGTTTACTCGCCGTCGACACTGTTTATTCAAAATTTTATAACTTCGTTTATTTGTAAAATTACTTTTCCGTGCGTAACGACGATGCTCGCTTTATCGATAATCTCAAATATAAATAAAGAGATAAAAATTAAGGGTTTTATTGAATTTTTATCGGGTTTTATGAAATGGGTTACGGGACTTGTCGGAGCGGTATTCACGGTTTTTACGGCAGTTAAAGGATTCAGCGCCGGAGTTGTTGACGGTATCGGAATAAGGACTCTTAAATACGCCGTGGGGTCATCTATTCCACTCGTCGGCGGTATATTAAGCGGCGGCGCCGACGTTATATTGTCTGCCTTTATTTTAACTAAAAACGCGTTCGGAATTTTCATGCTGATATTGATATTCGGAGCGGTGATAAGTCCTATCGTAGAAACGGCGGCTTTAACTTTATCATTAAGATTACTCGGCGCGATAACTCAACCGATAACAGACGAAAGGACGTATTTTTTTATCAAATCCTGCGTTTCGGCGCTCAATCACGCTCTCGCGGGGTTGGTTTTGGTGGCGGTTATGTACGCAGTAAACGTGTTGGTAATGATTGCGGCTTCGGGAGTGGTATAAGTTGACTCAGGGATATTTCTCTCTTATAGCGGCGGGATGCATATTTTTATCTCTCGCTCAATTGATTTTACCGAAGGGCAAAACGAACAAGTGCGTAACGTGTTTATTGTCGGCTTGCTTTGCATTGGTTGTCGTAAGTCCGCTCGTCAAGAGCGGAGATTTGTTTTCGCCCGATATTTTCGATTACGAAACGGGGGCGGACGGAAGTTACGGAACCGCGACGTGTATCGACGATTATCTGAATGAAGAGTACGAAGAAATTTATAAAAAGTTGCTTTTGCAATCGGATATAGTTACGGAAAGTCTTAAAGTCGAATTTTGTCGGGCAAAACTTCAAAAAATAAGCGTATATTTAAGTAATTTAGTCATTATCGGCGACGACGGGAGTATAAATAGTAACGTAATCGCCGATTACGTGGCGAAGGTTTTGAACGTTGATTCCGATAAGGTTGAAATCTATGTCTGACGAAAGGTCCAAGTTCGAGTTCAAAATTAAAAAGGAATACGCGCTGATCGTCGCGGTGATAGCGGCGGCGATAATCTTTGCGATTGTCGGCGGTAAAAAAACGACGACTACGACCGCCCCCCGTGCGGGGACGACTACGACCGCCGCCGTTGCGGTCGAAAAAACCGAAACTGAGCGATACGTCGAAAATCTCGAAAACAAGTTAAGCGGTACTTTATCGGGCGTTAAAAACGCGGGAAAAGTTTCCGTTCTCATAACGGTCGACGGTTGCGTAGAGTCGATTTACGCTACGGATGAAAAAATCGTGGAAGAAGACGGGAAGAAGATCGTTACGACCACCATCGTCACGTCGGCGGGAAAGCCCATGGAAATCGGTAAAAAATTTCCCGATATAATCGGTGTGGTGGTGGTTGCGGGCGGCGCGGACGATATAGGGGTAAAAATGGCTTTGTTGGATGCGGTAACTACGAGCCTGAAAATATCTTGTAATAAAGTGCAAATTTTAGCACGTTAAAAAAGGAGTAAAAATATGTCAAAGAAAAAAAAGGTAGTCATACTCACTTGTATGATAGCGTTACTCGTGACCACTGCGGTTCTCAACTTTATCTTGTCGTCTAACGTGGCCGGTGCAGACGACGCGGTCGCGCCTACGGCAAGTTATTTTACGGAAGTAAGAAATACCCGCAATACGTCGAGAAACAAACAACTTTCTCAAATCGACCAGATTCTCGCGTCCGAAGATGCCGACGTGACGACTAAAAAAGAAGCGCTCGATATGAAGTTGAAACTCTCTAAAATAACCGAACAGGAAAACCTGCTCGAAAGTCTTATTAAAAGCAAAGGGTACAGCGAAGTCGCGGTAACGTTAGGATTCTCTTCGGATAACGTAAGCGTTATAGTTAAAGACGACGATTTTACTCAGGACGACGCAATTATAATCTATACGATTTGTAATAACGAAATCAATGCTTCGCCCGAAAACGTATACGTTCAGGCAATCGCGTGATTTACGGGTAAAAAACTAATAAAATTCAAAATTCGGCTATGCTTTTGCATAAAATCACTTTTCAAAATCGATTATATATGATATAATCGTAATCGTAGAGAGGTGCGTAATGTATAAAGGTAATACCGACAATTCCGGCAAAGGGAAAATCGTTTATAATACCGGCATAGTAAAAGGGATAGTCAGGCTTGCAGTCGAAGACGTTTCGGGTGTCGCGATTAAGGATAAAAAATCGTCGAAAAAGAATACCGATTGCATTAAAGTCGAGGTTTTAAGCGGTAATATAAACGTGAACGTTTCGGTAGAAGTTTATTACGGCTACAGCATTCCGGACGTCGTGTACAACATTCAGAAAAACATTAAACACAGCGTTGAATCTATGTCGAAGTACAAGATCGGAAACGTTGACGTCAAAGTAGAAGGCGTTTTGTTCTCCGAAGACAAGACGATTGACTAACCGATAACCAAACGCGTTCCGTCCAATTCTGGCGGGACGCTTTTTGCCATCGAAAAATAAAGGAAATTTACCATGAGAAGAGATGCGAGAGAGGCGGCGTATAAAATTCTTTACGCCGGACATTTTAACGATAACACGTCGGAAGATTTCAGAAAAGAAATTTTTACCGAACAGAAATTAAGCGAAAACGATATTGCTTTCGCGGAAAAATTGCTTGACGCAATCGCAGAAAACGGCGAAGAGATAGATTCGATTATTTCGTCGTACTCGAAAGGGTATAAGATTGAAAGGTTGTACGTTACCGACAAATGCGCGTTGACGCTTGCCGTCGCCGAACTTAAATATTTTGACGATATTCCGCCCGTCGTTTCGATCGACGAGGCTTTGTATCTCGTAAGAAAATACTCTGCCGACGAAAGCCTTAATTTTGTCAACGGAGTGCTTGCCGCTCTTAAAAAAGATATGGAGGGGTGACAGATGGCGGTAATAGACGGTAAACTCGTATCTTCCGTTTTGCGTGAAGAATTAAGAAAGAATATCGCCGTCACAAGCGAAAAGTACGGAAAAACTTTTAAGTTGACGGTTATAATCGCCGGTAACGATCCGGCGTCCGAAATTTACGTTCGTAACAAAGAAAAGGCCTGTCTTTCGGTAGGGATTATATCCGATACCATAAGATTGCCCGAAAACGTCACGAACGAGGAATTACAGAAAGTCGTATCTTTAGCGGCAAATAACGAAACCGTAGACGGTATACTCGTACAGTTGCCGCTCCCGAACGGGTTGGACGAGAGAGCCGCGTTGTCGTTGATTCCGCCGGAAAAAGACGTAGACGGATTTTCCGACGTAAATATCGGCAGGCTTACGCAATTCAAGGACGGTTCTTCGAGAGCGTGTACCCCTGCCGGAATGATGAAATTACTTGATTATTACGGAGTCGTACTCGAAGGTAAACACGCAGTAGTCGTCGGAAGAAGCAATATCGTAGGTAAACCTATGGCTTTGATGTTGCTTGAAAGAAATTGTACGGTCACGGTTTGCCACAGCAAAACCAAAGACTTGCAAAAATATACGAAAGAGGCGGATATTCTCGTTTGCGCGGCAGGGCGCAAACATCTGATCACTGCCGATATGGTAAAAGAAGGCGCAGTCGTTCTCGACGCCGGTATAAACAGGGGAGAGGACAAGAAGATATACGGCGACGTTGATTTCGACGCCGTTTACGATAAAGTCAATCTGATTACTCCCGTTCCGGGCGGCGTCGGTCCTATGACGATTACCATGCTTCTGTTAAATACGTACGAAGCGGGTTTAAGGAAAATTAAAAATGTATAATTCGGATTACGGTTCGGCGTACGACGGATATTTAGCCGAATTTAACGCTTATGCCGGCGGAGTTTATAACGAATTGACCGAAAGTACGCTTACGAACGCAATGAAATACAGTTTTTTCGCGGGCGGTAAACGGGTAAGACCGGTTATAATGATGGCTTGCGCCGAAAAACTGGGAGGAAACGTAAAAAAAATTCTGCCGTTTGCGTTCGCTCTCGAATGTATTCATACTTATTCGCTCGTTCACGACGACTTGCCGGCGATTGATAACGACGTTTTACGACGCGGAAAACCGACTTGCCATATTGCTTACGGCGAGGCTGCAGCCGTGCTTGCGGGGGACGGATTACTTAATTTCGCTTTCGAGCATTTACTCGGCAACGTTACGAGTAAGAGAGAGATAGAGGCGACGAAAATTATAGCCGAATATTCCGGCTACGACGGAATGCTCGGAGGACAAGCCGCCGACGTTGAAAACGAAAAAAGAAAAGATTGCGGCATAGACGAATTAAACGATATTTACGATAAAAAGACGGGTAAATTTCTGACTTTGCCGTTTTTAATACCGTCGATACTCTTTGCCCCCGAGAAAGTCGACGTAGCGAAAGAATGCGGCAAAACTTTCGGAAGATTATTTCAATATTGCGACGATCTTCTCGACGTGCTTTCCACGTCTGAAAAGACGGGTAAAAATTGCGGAAAAGACGCAAGAGATAAAAAACGTACGTCTGTTGGCGTTTTGGGAGTCGACGGCGTTCGTAATATCGTAATCGAGTTGCAAAAACGACTGGTATTTCAATCGGCGGATTTAATAGACGAAAAGTTGCTTAAACGTTTCCTCGATAAATTCGTAGGCGAAGTTTTATGAGATTAGACGTTTATCTTACCGATAAAGGATTTTTCAAATCGCGCAATAAAGCCGCCGAAACCGTAAAAAGGGGACTTATCGAAGTTGACGGCAAGGTAGTATATAAACCGTCTTATACAGTAGACCCCGAAAAAAGCGAAATAATAATAAAAGAATCCGACTCGTTCGTATCAAACGGCGGTTATAAATTACAAAAGGCTTTCGACGATTTTAATTTCAATGCGGAAAATTTGATTTGCGCCGACATCGGGGCGAGCACCGGAGGATTTACGGAATGTCTGCTACGCCACGGGGCGAAAAAGATATACGCGGTCGACGTCGGTAAATCTCAACTCGACGAAACGCTGTCGAAAGACGAAAGGGTTATCGTCATAGACGAATTCAACGCGAGAGATATGTGCGAAAATACTTTCGGTGAAAAGGTCGATTTAGTGACGTCCGACGTCAGTTTTATCTCTTTAACCTATATTCTGCGGCAAATTTCCCGTGTATTAAAGGATAACGGGTATGCGATAGTTCTCGTTAAACCGCAATTCGAGTGCGGGAGGAAGAGTCTGAACAAAAACGGAATCGTAACAGACGTCAAAGACAGAAAACGAGCGATTGAAGACGTAATAAACTTTGCGGGTTCGGTCGATCTTGCTGCGAAAAACGTAACCAACGCGCCTGTAAAACCCGATAAAAACGTAGAATATCTTTTGTTGCTTCAAAAAAGCGCGGCAAATAAAAAAATCGACTTAACGAAGTTGCCGTAGGTGTAAAAATATGTTAATTCAGATATTTAATCCGATAAACGGAAACGAGGCGTCTTACAAAGCGGTCGAAAGGCTTAAAAAGGCACTTGATTCCGGAAGTATCTCTTACTGTTCCGAACACGAAAAACATTCCGTTAAACCCGATATTATTGCGGTTTTCGGCGGTGACGGAACGGTCTTGAAAGCCGCCCGTTACGCAACCGAAACGGGCGCTGCGATATTCGCGGTAAATACCGGCACTCTGGGGTTTCTGACAGGAGCCGAACCGGACGAAATCGAAAGCGCGGCAGATGCGATAAAGACGGGGAATTATTCCGTGTCGGAAAGAACGACGCTTTGTATCAGATCGGGCGGTGACGAATATTTTGCGCTCAACGACGCTGTTATCGAAAGGGATAAGTACGTAAAAGATCTGTCGATAATCGGTAAATTGCGTCTTTCGATAGACGGAACTACAGTCTACGATCTGAGGGCTGACGGAGTTATAATTTCGACTCCTACGGGATCTACCGCATATTCTCTGTCGGCGGGAGGGGTAATTATGACGCCGGACATGAATGCTTTTATAGCGACGCCGATCTGCTCGCACTCTTTAACCGTGAAGCCGATTATTTATCCCGATAAAAAATCCGCAACTATCGACGTGCTTAGCGGCTCTTCACCGTGTGTTTTATGCGTCGACGGACGAAGTGTAAAAAGTTTGTCTATCAACGATTCCGTTACCGTTTCCAGGGGCGAAAAAACTCTTAGAATTATAGATATTAAAAGGAATTTTTTCGAAAAAATAAAAAACAGACTCGGAGAATAAAATGAACAAAAGATTAAGACAAAAAATCATACTCGACGTAATAGAAGAAGTTGAAACCGAAACGCAGGACGATCTTGCGCGTGAACTTGAAAAAAGAGGAATATTGGTTACTCAGGCGACTTTATCGCGCGATATTCGTGATCTGAACCTAGTGAAAACCGCCGGAAAATATAAAAAGCATAAATATTCGCCGAGCAACCCGGATAAAGATCATACCGATAAAAAGTTTCTGAATATGTTTCTTAATTGCGTCACGGATATTGAAAGGGCGCAAAACATAGTCGTGGTCAAAACTTTGGGCGGTAACGGCAATTCCGCCGGAGTAGTCGTCGATAAAATGAATTTAAGCGAAGTCGTCGGAAGCGTTGCGGGTGACGATACGTTGCTTATAGTAACCAAAACGAACGAAGACGCGGAACGCGTAACAAAAAAACTTAAAGAATATTTTGTTGAAAACTGATGCTGAAAACTCTTGAATTGAAAAACGTTGCTCTGATTGACCGCGCTACGATAGAATTCGGCGAAGGACTTAACGTTCTTTCGGGTGAAACCGGATCGGGTAAATCGGTCATTTTAGACGCTTTGAATTTTGTTTTGGGCGCGAAAGCGGATAAATCGATAATCAGACACGGAGAAGATTCGTGTTTCGTTACCGCCGCTTTCGATGTAACCGACAATCCGACCGTGAAGCGGATTTTAGAAGATTATTCGGGCGAGACTCCGGACGACGAACTGATTATAAGCCGTAAGTTGACTTCGGACGGTAAATCGCAGATAAGGGTAAACGGCGAGGCCTATTCCGCGTCGATGCTGAAAGGCATAACCGGCTATTTAATCGACGTTCACGGTCAAAGCGACCATTATTCTCTGTTAAAATCAGGCGAACAATTAAAAGTTTTAGACAAATTCTGCAAAAAAGAACTCGAAAGTGAGTTTAGCGTATTAAAAGAAATTATTTCCGCATTAAAGAACGTCGACGAAGAATTAAAACGCTTCGGAGGCAGCGAAAGCGAAAGAGCGATAAGAACGGATATTCTTAAATTTCAGATAGACGAAATAGAAAACGCAGACGTAAAGGACGGGGAAGAAGAAAATCTTCTTGAAAGGCGTAAAAAAATTCAGAATGCCGAAAAAATTTCGGAAGCGTTTTCGCAGGCGAAATCCGCGCTTACCGAAGAAAATTGCGCATTGGATTGTTTGAGCGGAGCGATAAGGGCGATAGGAGGAGTTTCTTCTCTCGATAAAAATTACGCAGAATTCGAAGAAAGGCTGAAAGCGGCTTATTCAGAAATAGAAGACGTAAGCGAAAGTATTGCCGATATTTCAGACGATTTAGACTTTGACGAGGCGGAAGCGGACGAGGTTGAACGCAGGCTTGACGTCATTAAAAATCTTAAAAAGAAATACGGAGCAAGCGTAAGCAGTATCGAAGAATTCTTGTCCGAAGCAAAACGAGAATATGAAAAATTAGTCAATTTCGACGTCGAATACGCAATGCTTTCCGCTAAAAAAGAGAAATTAATAAATTCTCTTAATGCTTCATATAAAAAGATAACCGATGTCAGGCGTAAATTTTCACTTGATTTTTGTAAACGGGTAGTCGAACAACTCAAGGCGCTCGGAATGAAGTATGCGAACTTTGAAATCGCGTTTTCGGAGAAGGGCGAAGTAAGAAACGCTCCATATCCCGAAAACGGCAACGACGAAGTCGAATTCAACTTTTCTGCGAATTTAGGCGACCCCGTCAAGCCGCTTTCGAAGATTATCAGCGGCGGCGAAATGAGTAGATTTATGCTTGCTCTTAAAGTCATCACGAGCGGGTATCAGGATATATCTACCTACGTTTTCGATGAGATAGACGTTGGTATAAGCGGAGCAACCGCAGAAGTCGTCGCCAAAAAGTTTGCCGATATTTCACGTAAAACGCAGGTGCTGGCGATTTCACACTTGCCGGTCGTTTGCGCCATGAGCGACGTTCCGATAAAAATTTCCAAAGTAGAAGAAAACGAAAAAACTGTAACCGTAGTGAAAAACCTTTCAAAATCCGAGAAGATATACGAAATAATGAGAATTATGAGCGGCGATAACGCAAGCGAGATAGCCTATAAACACGCCGAAGAAACGGTTAATTCGTGCGACGCTTATAAGTCGGAAATATCAGCGTAGCCACAGGTGATTGCGTTTGAACTCGTGAAAAACGCCGATATTTGCGTTCTTAAAACCGCATAATCTCGGTTATACGCGGCATACTTACTGCAAATGCTGCGCTTAACGAAAAATAAAATAAGAACTATCGTTTTAATATTCGTCGCGGTATTGCTTTTTTCTCCGTTGATAGGGAACAAGGCGTATGCAAGCGGCGAATTTTTATATTTAGGCGGGATTCCCGCCGGATTTACCATAAAGACTAACGGCTCGACGGTTATAGGGCTAAACGACGTGGTTACCGAAAAAGGCGTAGAGTCGCCTGCGAGGGCGAACGACGTCAGGGTCGGGGACGTAATATTGTCGGTCGGGGGTAAACCGGTAAGTAACGTACAGTCTATCGCAGAATCGATTAAGAATTGCTGCGGAAATCCCGTAGAGGTCGTTATATCGAGAAAAGGGCAAAAGATTGTCAAATATATTACTCCGGCAAAAGACGTCGGCGGAAATTATAGGCTCGGATTATTTTTAAGAGACGACCTGAACGGAATTGGGACGATAACCTATTTCAGAAATAGCGGCGAGTTTGCTGCGCTAGGGCATCCGGTTTTAGACGAAAGCGGCGAAAAATCAGACATATTCGGAGGCGATTGCTATCTTTGTTCGATTATAGGTATCGTAAAAGGCAAACGCGGTAAGGCAGGAGAACTTAAAGGGATTTTCATCGATACCGATAAGATCGGGACCGTAACGAAAAATACCGATACGGGGTTAT
>FR898495.1:44392-60295 GCA_000437515.1 Acidiphilium sp. CAG:727
AAGAGTGCCGAAAATTTTTCGTTTAATAAATTTACGAAAGTCGAAGTCGGCGTAGGCGTTGCCGGTAATGCGTCGATAATAACTTGCATAGACGGAGTTTCGCCGAAAGAATATAGTATAAGTATCGTAAAAACCGATTTTAACGACAAAGATAATAAAAATTTCGTAATAAAGATAACGGATAGGGAATTATTAAGCGCAACTAACGGCATTTTGCAAGGAATGAGCGGCAGTCCGATAGTTCAGAAGGGTAAAATCGTCGGAGCGGTTACGCACGTCTTTATAAACGACCCTTCGAGAGGGTTCGGAATCGACGTCGCGAAAATGCTCGAAAATTAGCATAATATAAAGAAATACCTCATATCATAATACAAATATGAGGTCTTTTTATGCCCGTATTACTCAATTCGAGAGCGGTCGTACTCAAACGAAATTGGAAAATCGCGGCGAGCCTTGCCTTATTATATATATTAGGGCTTGTTTTGGGGTTTATTTTTTATAAAAATTGCGACGTGAATAACGTCGTATACGTAAACGCCGTCGCTTATTACGAAACGGTTGCGCTCGGTTATACCAACGTTTTCGCTCTTGAAATTAAATTCTTTTTTACGGCGTTTTTATACGTTGCGTTGGCTCTTTCGTGTTCTCTCGTGGCGTATACTTTGCCTGCCGGGTATTGTCTGCTTTTTATCCGCGGCGTAGTAATCGGCGGCGCAGGATGCGTTATGATTTCGGTTTTCAAATTCGACGGACTGTTTATTTTTATTTTCGTAACCTTTATACAAGGATTGGTTTTAACGGCAATAATTTCTTCGGTAATATCGTGCAATCTCGATTTATTAAGAAAAAAAGGTTGTCGAAAGCCCGACAGAAAGTATAAATTGACGACTTCGGCAATGGCTCTCGCAGCCTGCCTCATATTGACGATTTACGGAATAATCATAATCGGACTCGTAATCAGACCGATGTATGCCGTATTCTAACTTACATGCCGCCGAAATTTTCGGCGGCATAATTTTTCGTAAAATGCAGAATATATGGTCAGGAGTATATTATGAAAAAATTATTTATTTTGTTATTGACGATTTTTTCTGCGATTTTTTGTATTTTACCTAATTCTGGCGCGGTTGTATACGCCGCAAACGACGATTTTAGCGTAAAATCGAAAGCGGCGTATCTTATCGATTACGGAAGCGGAGAGGTAATATACGCGAAAAACGAAACCGAACGACTTCCTATAGCGAGCATGACTAAATTAATGCTTCTGAATTTATGTTTCGATAAGTTGGACGAAGGGGAATTTGCTATGACGGATGACGTAACAGTCAGCGCGAAAGCGAGCGGAATGGGCGGGTCGCAAGTCTTTCTCGACGCAAATAAGCCTTATAAAGCAAGTGAATTGATAAAAAGTATTATAGTCGCATCGGCTAACGACGCTTCCGTCGCTATGGCCGAAAGGCTTTACGGCTCCGAAAGCGCGTGCGTGGACGAAATGAACGCGAGAGCAAAAGAGTGGGGGCTTGACGACACGTTGTTTTCAAACTGTACGGGATTACCGAAACCGACTCAATATTCCTGCGCTAAAGACGTTGCGAAGATGCTTTCGGAAGTCGTTAAACACGACGAATATTTCGAATATTCTAAAATCTGGACGGACGAAATCGATCACGGCGGCAGAAAAACCGAAATAACGAACACGAATAAATTAGTAAGGTTTTACGAGGGATGCGACGGCGGTAAGACGGGTTACACCGCAGAATCGGGTTTTTGCCTTGCAGGCACGGCAAAACGCGGAAATATGCGACTTATTGCGGTAGTGATCAAAGGTGAAAGCAGTAAATCTCGTTTTGCCGACGTTTCTTCGGCGTTTAACTACGGCTTTGACAATTATTCGAGCAAAGCGGCGTTGGACGACGAAAAAGAATTAAGCGTTACGGCAAAAGTGGAAAAAGGAATTAAAAAAGACGTAAAAATTATCCCCGAAAACGACGTTTACGTATTTTCGAAAAAGAATGAAAAGCAAGATATTGTCATCGATTTCGAGCCGTATAATAAAATTAAAGCGCCTATAAAAAAAGGCGACAAAGTAGGTTGTTTAATCGTGTATAAAAACGGCGTAGAAACGGGCAGAACGAACGCTTTGGCTGCCGAAACGGTAAACAAAAAGACATATTTCGACTACGTACGGGATGTGGCTCGTAGTTGGACAATTTGATTGACGAATCGGAAAAGCGGAGTTACGTAAAAGTAAATCTCCGCTTTCATTTTAATATATAAGTTTCTCGTGAAAATCAATTAAGAACTTAGTATCGTCGAAAGTTTCGGCTTTCTCTACGTTAAGTTCTTTTTTTAATTCTTCAAACGATATAACTCTTTTTAATCGTTTACTCGTCTGTTTAATCGACGAAAGGCGTTCGTCTTCATCGTTTGCGGTTTTAGTTACGTATATCGTGCATACGTCGCCGTCGCGGTTATAGGAGTTTCCGTCACGGTAAATGGCGTTTATAACAGTGCGAAGAATATCTACGTCGTTTCTTTCGACGGAGTAGGCAAAGCAGTATACTTCGCCTTTTCTTCTTTTAGGTAATTTACTTAAATAATCGGAGTAGACGAGGTTTTTAAGTCGATGACTTATTGACAAGCCTTTTTCGCCCTTAAACTCAGAAACAGAGTAGGGCTGATGATGACCTTTTGAAGTATTTACGCCGTATACAACTTCGTAATTCTTTATAAAATCACAGTAATTTACATTATTTTCTTCTAAAACTCCGATAAGAACGCTAAGGGAAACTACGGCGTCTTCGTCCGAGCGATGTTCGAGATATTTTATTCCGTATTTTTCAGCCAGGGTCTTTAACCCGATCGAATTTGCATCGGGATTAAGTAATTTATAGACGAATTGTACGTCCATGTATTCGTATTCGATACGTGGCAGCGAATATTTATCGCACGCGTCGTTCATATATTTTACGTCGTTCGCCATGGCAAATCCGAGTACGAGCCGCCCTTCGAATAATCGTTTGATATCGGCGTATCTGTCCTTAAATGTCGGAGCGCGGCGAAACTCGTCTATGCCGTAGGCAAACATTACGCCCGTTCTTTTAAGGTTTTTCTTATCGCCAACCGCGAAACGTTTGGGCAGGGGATTTATCAACAAATCGTTTCGTTCTATTATATTAAAGTTCTCGTCGGCAATTGCGTAGCCGAAACTGCAAAGGCTTCCGTCATCGCTCTTACCGGTACAACTTTCCGTATCTATTATTAAGTATTGCATTTCAGTATTTTCTTAACAGTCCTTCAACCACGCCGAGTATCGTTACGTCGTCTAAAATTATATCCGATAAAGCATCGTTTTCGGGGTGGAGTATTATTTTATTTTCTTTTTTATAAAAGCGTTTTACGGTTGCTTCGTCTTCGATCAATGCGACTACGATTTCGCCGTTTTCGGCATAGTTTTGCTTTTTTACGATTACTTTGTCGCGGTCTAATATACCGGCGTTAATCATGCTCGTGCCTTTTACTTTAAGCATAAACAGTTCTTTCTCGTCGCCGAATTCGTCGGGAAGCGGGCAGTAACCTTCCATATTTTCATAAGCAAATATAGGCGTACCTGCCGTAACCGTGCCAATTACGGGAACAGACACGAAATCTATGGATTTTTCGTCTTTTTTAACGCTTATCGCGCGTTTTTTCGAACTTGCTTTAATGATTTCGCCGTTTTTTTCTAATTTTTTGAGATAGTAATGACACGTAGCGGTAGATTTTATACCGAGAGCCGAACATATTTCTCGTATCGAGGGTGAATAACCGTAGTTTTCGTTATACCGTCTTACGTATTCGAGTACGTCGTTTAATTTTGAACTGACTTCCGACATTTCTTTTTACCTTTGTGAAATTACGTCTATAATAACATATCGGAAAGATAAAAGCAAACGTTTGTTCATATCATTTTTTGTTGAAATTTTCAAATATTAGTGATATAATAAAAGCGCTATGAAAACAGAAGAAGGGAAAACTAAAAAGTGCGTTTTGTACGATCGCGATTGTATAGATTGCGGAGAATGCGAAATGTGCGATCTTAATCCTTTGAAAGTGTGCGATAATTGCGGCAAATGCATCAATATGCAGGACGTTGCGACGATTAAAATCGACGGGATAAAAAATACGGAAGATTGACCGCGAATAATACTTGCGTTTTATCGAAAATTCAAGTATAATGTGCGTGATGGAAATATTTTTAGAGAAATGCACGTTATATCTTGCCAATTTTTTGGCGATTTTGATTATTTTGCCTTTACACGAATTCGCCCACGCATTTGCGGCGGTTAAGTGCGGCGACGATACGCCGAAATTCGCGGGGAGATATACACTTAATCCTTTCGCTCATTTCGATCCGATAGGTTTGGTTATGATGATATTGATCAGGTTCGGTTGGGCTAAGCCCGTTCCGGTAAATCCCGACAATTTCAGAAACAGAAAAAGCGGGTGTATCTGGGTGTCGATAGCGGGGGTTTTGGTCAATTTGACGTTTGCCGTCGTTATCTGTCCGCTGTGTATGTATTCTTACAAGTTGTTTTATATACAGTCGGATTGGGCAAGATATTTGAATTTATTGATTCAATATTTTATAGCGTCGCTTTTCTGGATAAACGTAAGTTTGTTCGTGTTCAATATGTTACCGATATATCCTTTGGATGGATTTCGGTTGCTGGAATCGCTCACGAACGGGCGGGGTAAATTTCTTAATTTTGTCAGGCGATACGGGTTTTACATTTTGATCGGGATATTCGTTTTGGGTTATATCGCTGATTGGACGGGTATATCGTATCTCGACGTAATAGGTTATTTATCCCAAAAATTAGGCAATGGAATTATTTTATTATGGCAATCGATACTGAAAATTTGAATGAAGAATTAACGGAAAACGTTGAAGAATCGGAAGAATTGGATAATCCGTATTCCGAAAAAGCAAAAAATTTCGAAACCGTAGTAGATTATACGACTAAACTCTCGAATTTCGAAGGTCCGCTCGATTTGTTGCTCTTTCTCGTCAATCGCGCCGAAATCGAAATAAAAGATATTTTCGTTTCGGAAGTAACCGAACAATTTCTCGAATACGTAAATAACGCGGAAGACATGGACATCGAAAAAGAGAGCGAATATCTGGCGATGGCTGCAACTTTATTAGAAATAAAGTCAAAAGCGTTGTTGCCGCAAATCGAGTTTGAAGAAGGTTTCGGCGACGAATACGACGAAGATCCGAGAAAAACTCTTATTCAGCAACTTGAAGAGTATAAAATTTACAAGGAAGCGAGTCAACACCTTAAAGAACAGGAAACTATAGAAAGGTTCTATAAGGCTCCGGACGAATCGGCAAGTGAAGTGCGCATTGTTTATACCGATTTCAATCTTGACGGACTCGTAAAGGCGTTCACCGAACTGCTGGCGAAAAGCGACTTGGAAACAAGACTTAACGATCAGAAAGAGATTCCGAAAGATTCGTTTACGGTTGCAAATCAGATTACGTATATAAAAACGATAATGCTCGAACGCGAAAGTTGCAGTTTTTTCGAACTATTCAACAAACATGCGAGCAAACCCGAAATTATCACGACGTTTCAGGCGTTGCTTGAATTGTTAAAATTGCAATATTTAACGGTTGAACAGAACGCAACGTTTGACGACATAACCATTACATTAAGAGAAGACAGGAGTGAAGAAGTTGGAGACCTTAGCGAGTATAATTGAGTCTATATTATTTGTATCGGGCAACGAGGTTGCAATCAGCGATATTTCCGATAAACTCGGAGTATCCGACGAAGAAGTTTTGCTTACGGCAAGAGAACTTCAAAACAAATACGATCTCGAAACGAGCGGAATAAATCTTCTTATTTTTAATAATAAGTTACAATTTTGTTCCAATCCCGCGAACGGAGTGAGCGTTGAAACCGTTCTTAACCCGATTAAAGAAAGAGAATTATCGAAGAGCATGCTCGAAACGGCTGCTATAATCGCATACAAGCAACCCGTAACGAGAACCGAACTGGACCAGATCAGAGGTGTGAACAGCGATTACGCTCTTCAAAGCCTTATGAAACTCGAGGTCGTAGAAGTCGTAGGCAGAAAGGACGCTATCGGTAAACCTCTGCTATACGGTACGACCGATAAATTTTTGAAAAGATTTCAGATTTCGTCGCTCGACGAATTACCCGACATAAACGAACTTATGAAAAAGATAAGGCTTATGAACGGCGGTGACAGCGACGATAACTATTTGTTCAGAAAAGACGTTTACGACGAAACCGCAGATCCCGATTACGTACCCGAATCCTCTGAAGAAGAGCGTGAGGATGAGGACGTTCCGGATTTTTTGAAAGGTGAAAACGTCGAACAAATCAATATGTAAATAATTTGCGTAAAAAACAAAAAACCTCGGCAAAGCCGAGGTTTTTTTGAAACTTTTACATTTATTTTCTGGTCGTTTTGTCTCCGACGAAATATTTTCCGGTTCCGTATAAGGCGTATTTAATCATGAAGTATATGGGTATGTTAAGCGCGAATATAAACGGTATCAATACGAATGAAGTTACTTCTATTATATTGCCGAAATCAACCGACGCAAACAACGCGACGCAAAGAATAATAATCGTAATCTGAAACGTTATAATCAAAGCGATTTCGATTACGTCCTTAAACGAGGCAAGTTCTTTTGCCGTTTTCGTCTTGTTAATATTATAAATGACGAAGCAAACTACGGGAAACACGGCTGTCGAAAATACCAGAATAAGTTTTGCGGAAGACGACCAATTTACGATTTGGGACAAGGTCAAATTCATAATCAGCATTTCAACGAACAAAACCAGATACCATATTATAGATGAATGGAAATTAAGTTTATTGACAAAAACTCTGTCACCGTAGTATTTATTGGTGTTATACGAAGCCTTAATCTTGAAACCTTCGCGTTTCGCCATATTGTATAAATCGGAAAAATCGGTAGAACCCTCGCCGTCATAATAAGTCTGTTGTCTTCTATCGGTTTTTTCGTTCGCAATTTCGGCAGTTTCGTCGTCTGATGGGTACCTTCCGGAAGAAACGTTTTCTTCATAATATCCGTCGGTTTCCGAACGGGCAGGCGAGTAATCGTCGTCAAAATAACGAGTTTGTTCGTTCCTCTCGGTTCTCTCTTCGGAATTATCGGTTTCGATCTCGGTCGCGGCGTGTTTTTCTTCTTTTTTCGGGAAAAGCGAAGAAAGTATCGATTTGTATTCACGGCGGTTAGACGTCGTTCCGTCTTCTACCGCAAGTAAATCGTCTTCTTCATCGGAGTATTCGTCGTTTGCCGCTTTATCTTCTTGCGCGGTATACTCAAAAGTAGCGTTCGTATCGTTCGCTGTTTGAGTTTCGCTTGGGTTTTCATCTATGGAAACGTTCGTTTCTTCTACGGTTTCACAAGTAACGTTTTCGGTTTGAGCAATATTTTCTATCGGCTCATTTTCTTCGATATTATCGTCAAAAATGAATGGTTTTTCGTTATTTTGATCGGCTGTTTCGACTTCGTCTGTAACGTTTATTTCCGGTTCGGTTTCACGGATCGTTTCATCGTGATTGACGGTTATTTCGACCGTCGGATTAAAATCGGTTTCGTCTTCGACGTAAAGCGAACTATCGGTGATTTCGAACGGATAACTGCGTCTTTCGTTGATTTTAGCGTTCGGAAGCGCCTTGTTTTCCTGCAACTTACTTACGTTTTCGGAAGTGTTTTTTTCAACAAAGGTTTCGTTATTCGCGTTTTCATTGTCCGGTTTATCGTTTTCGAAGCCTAATTCGCCGAGAATATCGGATAATTTCGCGTTAATATCCTGTAATAAATCGTCTTCCGACTGCGTTTCGGTTTCGTTGTGGACTGTAACGCGCGTGTCGTATGCGTCCTCGGGCAAATTTTCGATCGATTTTTCATCGATTTTTTGGTCGTTTTCGGCGGAAAGTACAGGCGATTCGTAAGGGTTTTCCGACGGAATCGGGAAGTCTTCGGTTCGCATCATGAGGTCATTTTCGGGTTTTTCCTGTACGGTATCGACCAACGTATCGATAACTTCTTTGGATTCGAGCCACTCTTTACGGTTGTTTTCGACGAGTTTTTCGCCTTTTTCCGTAAGACTGAAATATTTGCGCCTTATGCCGTCCGTTGCGCTCGATCGATATTCTTTAATAAGGCTTTGTTTTACGAGCCGCTGCATTGCGCTATAAAACGTGCCTTGTTTGACGCTGAACTTGTTATCGGAACGATCTTCGATGTTTTTACGAATTTCGTTTGAATCTTTATCTCCGTCGACTAAAGATAATAGAATTATCGTATCGATATGACCGCGAATCATATCTCCGTTTAAGTCCATAAAATTTCTCCGAATATTTAATAAATACATTATACAAAGAATTACGAAAATTGTCAAGGTTTAAGGCAAAATTTGAAGAAAATCATAAAAAATTTGAAAATGCGCCGTATTATAAGCGATTTTACAAAGTATTGTTTTAGTCAAATTATCAAAAATCAACATATCATTGCGTAAAACTTGTGTTTTACGCAATGATATAAGTAAAATATCGGGGTTAAAATTTAACTTACCTTTTGCAAAATTTAATTTTCAATCCCGGTTAATTTTAATTTCATTTTACTTTTCTGCCCGATTGTGGTATTATCTAAGCATGAGCGACAAAAGAAACGATTACTACTTACAACGGAATATTGACTGCGAAGAAAAAATCGAAGCGTTAAGTCTTGAAATGCCCTATTTTTGTTCCGAATTTTTTTACGGTATCGGCAATAATACTTCGGCTCTTACAAGGTTGAATTACGCGTACGACCTGCGTATATTCTTCGATTATTTGTCGCAAGTTAAAAAAATTCCCGTAGAAGATATGAAAATTGAGGTTTTAGACGAAGTTACTTCTACGGATATTGAGCGATTTCTGAACTATTTGTCGCATTATAAAATGAACGGCAAAGTACTTTCGTGCGATGAAAAAGGTAAAAAACGCAAATTGTCGACCGTAAGAGCGCTATTTCGTTACTTTTTTAATAAAAACGCGATAAAATCCAACGTCGCGGCAAAAATCCCTACCCCGAAACTTCACGAAAAAGAAATAATCAGGCTCGAAGGTGACGAAGTCGATAAACTTTTATCTTACGCAGATAGCGACGACGCGTTTTCCGGTCGTAAAAACGCCTATCACGAGAAGTTGAAAATCAGAGATTACGCGATTTTGTCTTTGTTTTTAGGAACAGGAATACGTATAAGCGAGTTGGTGGGACTGAACGTCGACGATTTTGACTTTAACGAAAACAGTTTTGTGGTTACACGAAAAGGCGGAAGCCGTACGATTTTATATTATAACGAAGAAGTTAAAAATGCTCTTTTGCGTTGGCTCGATTACAGATACGACTTAAAACTCGATAAAAACGAGACTGCCCTTTTCGTTTCGCTTAAAAACAAGCGGATTTCCGTAAGGGCCGTCGAAGTTCTGGTAAAAAACTACGCGAAAGAAGTTACTCCGTTGAAAAATATTACTCCGCATAAATTACGTAGTACGTTCGGCACCGATTTATATCGAAAAACGGGAGATATTTATGCCGTTGCGGACTTTTTGGGGCATAAAGACGTAAATACTACTCGTAAACATTACGCCGCCATCAGTCAGGATTCGCGTAAAAGTGCAGTTGAATTCGTAAAACTGAGAAAGGACGAAGATGATAACGACCGATAAACGAAAAAAAACCGAAAAGGTATTTTTGCTGTTCGCGTTATACGATAAAACCGATATATCGACCAGAATCGAAGAATTATCGAGTTTAGTTAAAACGGCGGGAGCGGAAGTCGTCGGATCGGAATATCAATTTATAAGAGAAGTATGCCCTGCCACTATTTTCGGAAAAGGGAAACTCGAACAATTCAAAACGGAAATTCGGGAGGCAAATGTCGATACGGTTATATTCGACGGTACTCTATCGCCTTCAAAAACGCAGAATTTAAGCGATATTTTAGATATTAAAGTTATAGATCGAACTACCCTTATTCTTGATATTTTCGCAATCAACGCAACGACGGCGGAAGGCAAATTACAAGTAGAACTTGCTCAGTTGGAATATTTATTGCCGCGCTTAAAGGGGCAAGGAAAAGCCCTATCCCGACTCGGAGGAGGAATAGGCACGAGGGGACCCGGCGAAACCAGGCTCGAAACCAACAAAAGATATATCAGAAATCGCATCAATTCTCTGAAAAATTCACTTAAAGATCTTGAAAACCGCCGTAACGCCGTCGGAGAAAGACGGAAGAAAAACGGAGCGATTGTAGTTGCTCTTGCAGGATACACGAACGCCGGCAAATCTACCCTTCTGAATTTGCTTTCGGGAAGTGATGTAATTGCCGAAGATAAATTATTCGCAACGCTAGACCCCACCGCGCGTAAAGTAAAAATCGGAGATTTCAACGTAATATTCGTAGATACCGTAGGGTTTATCAGAGATATTCCGACGAGCCTTATCGAGGCGTTCAGATCAACTCTTCAAAGCGTAGAAAACGCGGACGTGGTTTTGAACGTTTGCGACGTATCATCAAGTAATTTAATCGAACAAGCAGAAGTCGCAAATAACGAAATTATACGTATAAAGCCGACGGCAAATATCATAAAAGTTTATAATAAGGCAGATAAAATAAGTTATTTTGAATTTTTACCAACTGACGGAATTATAATTTCGGCGAAGCAAAACAAAGGTATAGACGCACTTGTTGCCGCTATAAAAAAAGAAATCGAGAGCCAATTCGAGCAGATAAAAATTATAGTTCCTCATGAAAAAATCGGCGAATTTTACAAGTTGACGCAATTCCTTGAAAATTATAAAATCGATTACGGCGACGACGGCGCGGAAATATCTTTTACGATCAGAAAATCCGTATACCCTAAAATCAGAGAATCGATAAAAAATATCCGCGTAAATTAACGCGGATATTTTTATAAGTCGTTTTAATTCTTTTCGAGAAATTCGTCTATTTTTTTATATAATTTCGATTCGTCTTCGTCGGTTTCAGCGTCGTACTTATACGGATTTATGCGTTTGAAGAACGTTATCTGCCGTTTTGCGTAACGTCTGGAATTCCGTTTAATTTCATCTACGGGTATTTCTTCGCCGTTTATAACAGCTGGATAAATTTCTTTATATCCTATCCCCTGCATGCATTGATTATCTAACGTAATTCCTTTCGCAATTAAACCTTTTACTTCGTTTACAAGTCCTTTTTTAAGCATATTATCGACGCGCGAATTTATTCTGTCATAGAGTTTTTCACGAGAAATATCCGGCATAATCGCAAAATAATCGAATCTCGGAATCAATTCGTCTACGACGTCGGATTTTTTAATTCCCGTCGAATGGAATATCTCTATCGCGCGAATAACCCGTACGAGATCGTTCGGGTGTAACTTTTTCGCGGTTTGCTCGTCTACTTTGCAGAGTTCGTTCCAGACTGCGAGATTGCCTTGTTTTCGTGCGATTTCTTCGTATTTTTTGCGTAAATTCAAGTCGCCTTTAGCATTGCCGTAACTCATTTTATAAATCAAAGAGTTGACGTAAAAGCCTGTTCCTCCGCAAATAATCGGCAATTTATCGCGTGATAATATGTCATAGATTATTTTTAACGCCTGATTTTCATAGTCGGAAACCGAAAATTCGGCGGTATCATCCGCCACGTTAATCATATAATGCGGAATTCCCTGCATTTCTTTCTCGTCGGGTTTCGCCGACCCGATGTTGAGATTTTTATAAATTGCGACAGAATCTGCCGAAATAACTTCGCCGTTATATTTTTTTGCAATATCGACGGCCAAAGCCGTCTTTCCCGATGCGGTAGGTCCGCAAACGATAAGTATTTTTTCTTTCATACTATTCGTTTGAACCATTTATCGATTTCTGTGCGGGTGATCTTTATAGCGATAGGTCTTCCGTGAGGACATTTAAGCCCCATATTGCCGTTTAATTTTTCAAGTAATTTGTCGATTTCGGACTGCGAAAGTGTTTTTCCGGATTTTATTGCCGCTTTGCACGCCTTTTGCGCTATCTTTTCTCTTAAAATATCCGGCATATCGATTTTACGAAGCGACATATCGGAAAGTACGTCTTCGAAGAACGTTTTTATGTCCATACCGAGCAGATACAGCGGCAATGCGTATACCGCGAATACGCCGTCGTCGTACTCGGCTACGTCTATGCCGATTTTTCTGAAATCCTGAAATCTTGCCGTGATGAATTCGGATTCTTTATCGTTTACTGGGAAAGTATACGGAAGGAGCAACGTTTGTTCGTCGAGATTACCGCTTATATAGTCCTCGCTGAATTTATCGAAAAGCAGCCTCTCGTGAGCGGCGTGCTGATCGATAAAGTAGATATCTTCGCCTTTTTCGAGTATCAGATAAGTCGTGAGTACTTGTCCTACCACCCTGAACGGAGATTCCACGGGAATTTCGGTTTGAGCCTGCGAATTTTCTTTCCGGGCTTCCAATTCTTCGATATATTTTTTATTTTCGGCAAATATATCGTCTATATCGAGTTTTTTATTTTCATCCGATTTTTCTTTTTCCGTCGGTTCCGCAACGGACATATTTTCAAATAATTTATGAGCGTCGGGAGCAAAATATTTTGCCGCGTTTTTAAGGTACGGAGGAACGTAAACGGGAGTATCGCTGACCGGTACGGATACGAATTCTTCGGGAGTATCGTCCGTTTTGTTATATTGCGGTTGTTCGGTCGCTGCGGCAGAAGTCGAAGAAGTATAATCGATTTTTTGCGGATAATCGAGTATCGACTGTTTTTTGAGATAATCGTTGTTTTTTATTATGTTTATCGCTTCCGCGCTTCCTTCTAAAACCTTTGAAATTACCGAATAAATTGCGCCGTAAACGACGTGGTTGTCGGCAAATCTTACGTCGGCTTTATTCGGGTGAACGTTTACGTCTACGAACTCGGGATCAACGTCGATTTTAAGAACGTAAAAGGGATACTTACGCTTCATTAAATACGGCGCGTATGCGTTATGGATAGCGGTTTGCAGCGTTACGTTCTGAACGTATCTGCCGTTGAGAATGATCGTCTGATAGGTTCTGTTAGGTTTTACGAAGTAGTTCTGACCGATAAAACCGCTGATTTTCAAGCCGTTTTTAACGGTTTCGATTTCCAGACAGTCGCGTATGGTTTCGTATCCGTAAATTCCGATAATCGCTTCGTCGAGAGTTCCGCCCGGGGTATGTAATTTTTCTTTCCCGTCGAAAATCAGTCTGAACGAAATTTCGGGATGTGAAAAGACGAGCCTCGTAACAACGTTGGCTATATCCGCTTCTTCGTTTTTCGAAGGCTTCAGAAACTTTTCCCTTGCAGGAGTATTTTTGAAAAGATCTCTCACTTCGATCTGAGTGCCGTCATCGGACGGAAAAGGTTCGACGTCGGATATAACGCCGTAATTCGATTCGATATAATACCCGATTTCGGCGCGCTTTACTTTGGATGTGATTTTCATTGCCGAAACCGATGCGATAGACGCGAGCGCTTCGCCTCTGAAACCGAGCGTGGCGATTTTATCGAGATCGTCGGCCGTTCTGATTTTACTCGTTGCGTGCGGCATGGTGGCATTGATTAAATCGTCTTTTTCGATGCCCGAACCGTCGTCTTTGACGGAAATAAGTTTTTTCCCGCCGTCTTCGAGTTTTATCGTTATATCGGTCGCGCCCGCGTCGATAGAGTTTTCGACCAATTCTTTTACGACCGAAAACGGTCTTTCGACCACTTCGCCCGCCGCTATTCGATTGTAAACTTCTTTAGGAAGCAATACGATTTTACTCATGTTCTTCTTTTACCTTGTCTTTTAGTTCCATAACGAGTTTGAACGCCGCAATCGGAGTAAGTGAATTTATGTCGGTGGACAACAAAATTTCTTCCGCGTCCGAAAGCGGTTTTTCTTCTTTTGGTTCGACGTTGTCTGCCGGTTTTTCGTTTTGAGGCAGCATTGTACGTGTCAAGTCGTTTTTTTCGAGCCGTTTGAGTATCGCTTTTGCTCTGTCGGTTACGACCTTCGGTACGCCTGCAAGAGCGGCGACTTCTATACCGAAACTCTTATTCGCGCTTCCGCGCATGATCTTTCGTAAGAATACGATTTTACCGTTAAGTTCTTTTACCGTAATTTTATAGTTTTTAACGCCTTCTATAACTCCTTCGAGTTCCGAAAGTTCGTGATAATGCGTTGCGAAAAGAGTTTTTGCGCGAACGTTTTCGGCAAGATATTCTACTACTGCCCAGGCAATACCGAGTCCGTCGAAAGTACTCGTACCTCTGCCGACCTCGTCGAGAATAAGAAGACTGCGTTTGGTTGCGTGCAGCAGGATAGTTGCGACTTCGGTCATTTCGACCATAAACGTCGATTGGTTGTAAATTATATTGTCGTTAGCCCCTATTCGGGTAAATATTCTGTCAACGATAGGGATTTCTGCCGATTTTGCCGGTACGAAAGATCCGATTTGCGCCATTACGCATATAAGCGCGTTTTGACGCATATAAGTGCTTTTACCCGCCATATTCGGTCCCGTAATTATCATAACGCGGCTGTCGCCGTTGTTGATATAGGCGTCATTGGATACGAAAGTTTCGTAAGACGAAGCCTCGACGACGGGGTGTCTGCCGCCTACCACGTTGAAAGCGTCGTTTTCGCCGACTATTTGCGGCTTGCAGTAGTTATACTTTTTTGCGACTTTTGCAAAAGAACACAGTACGTCAAGGCAAGCAACGGCGTTTGCCGTACGCTGTATTCGCTTGATATTCTCCGCCAATAAGCCTTTTATTTTCGAAAAAATCTCGATTTCGATTCGTTTAATCGACTCGTCTGCGGACAAAATCTCGACTTCGACGTTTTTAAGTTCTTCGGTAATATATCTTTCGCCGTTTACCGTCGTTTGTTTGCGGATATAGTTATACGGAACCTTATCTTTGAAAGAATTGCTGACTTCGATATAATAACCGAACACTTTGTTGTAAGCGATTTTGAGAGTTCTGATACCCGTTTTTTCTTTTTCCTGCGTTTCGATCCGTTTGATTATATCGCCCGAATGATTACGCATCTGACGTAATCTGTCAAGTTCTTTGTCAAATCCGTCGCGTATGTAATTTCTGTCTTTACTGTACGTCGTCGGGTCGGAGTTTATCGCGCTTTGAATAAGTTTGGTAATATCCGTAAAATCGTCGATATTATCCGATATATCCTGCATGATTTTGACTGTGGAGCCGAACAGAAGAATCTTGATATTCGGTAAAGCGAGCATAGATTCGGACAGAGAGTAACAATCTGCGGGAGTTGCGTTTCCGTTTGATATTCTGCCCGCGAGCCTTTCCATGTCGTGAATCTCTTTAAGTCTTTCGTCGATGCCTCCGCGAAGTATGGCGGAAGAATACAATTCGTTTACGCCGTCTAATCTGTAATTTATTTTTTCCTCGGAAATGAGCGGAGTCGTTATCCATTGAGATAGAAGACGAGACCCCATGGCCGTATCGGTTTTATCGAGCAGCCATAAAAGCGAGCCGTAACGTTTTCCGTCGCGCATATTTCTGACGAGTTCGAGATTTTTAAGCGAGTTGTAATCGAGAGTCATACACTGCTCTTTTTTCTCTTTTATGACGTTGTTTACGTTCACGAGCGAGTGTTTCTGCGTTTCCTTGAGATATGCTATAAGTCCGCCGCATGCGCAAACGGATTCGTCGTCATCGAGTTCAAAGGGTTTCAGAGTGGATACGGCAAACTGTTCCAGAAGAGTATTCTCGGCGTTTTTAACGGCATAAGCGGATTCTTTATAGTCGCTTACTTTCGGAAG